>JASDTK010000193.1:0-2637 GCA_041891555.1 Oscillospiraceae bacterium | reverse complement strand
GCATATACTCGTCGTAGGTGCAAAGACGGTCGATACAGCCGTCCTCAGTCAGCTCGATTATGCGGTTGGCGACCGTCTGCGTAAGCTGGTGGTCGTGGCTTGAGAAAATGATATTATACTCGAAAGAGTCCATTCCGTTATTGAGCGCAGCGATGCTTTCCAAATCCAAATGGTTCGTCGGCTGGTCGAACAGCAGGACGTTCGCGCCCGAAAGCATCATTTTGCTTATCATGCAGCGCACTTTTTCGCCGCCGGAGAGAACCTTGACTTTTTTATAAACGTCGTCATTGGAGAAGAGCATACGCCCCAGGAAGGTGCGCAGATAGCTCTCTCGCTTGTCGTCTGAGAACTGGCGCATCCAGTCCATAATGTCATAGTCGCAGTCGTCAAAATACGAATTGTTGTCCTTGGGGAAGTATGCCTGAGTCGTCGAAACGCCCCATTTGAATTCGCCTTCATCCGGCTCAAGCTCTCCGGCAAGAATCTTGAAGAGCGTCGTGATCGCGATTTCATTTTTGCCTATAACCGCGATTTTATCGTCCTTACCCATGATAAAGCTGACCTTGTTAAGTACCTTAACGCCGTCAACGGTTTTACTTAGGTCGGTGACGAACAGTCTGTCCTTGCCCGGCTCGCGCTCTGCCTTGAAGCCGACCCACGGATAGCGGCGGGAGGACGCGGGCATTTCCTCAACCGTCAGCTTGTCGAGCAGCTTGCGACGGCTCGTCGCCTGACGGGACTTGGATTTGTTCGCCGAAAAGCGCGCGATAAAGGCCTGAAGTTCAGCGATTTTCTGGTCGGACTTCTTGTTCTGGTCCTTGATTAGCCGCTGCATGAGCTGGCTGGATTCATACCAGAAGTCATAGTTGCCGACATACATCTTGATTTTACCGTAGTCGATATCGACTATGTGCGTGCAGACGGTGTTCAGAAAATAACGGTCATGCGAAACGACCAGCACAGTGCCGTCGTAATCGAGGAGGAAATCCTCAAGCCAGACGACGGAGGCGAGGTCGAGGTTATTCGTAGGCTCGTCGAGAAGGATGATATCAGGGTGCCCGAAGAGCGCCTGCGCGAGCAGAACCTTGACCTTCTGGCGACCTTCAAGCTCGGACATTATGCTCGAATGCAGGTCGGTAGATATGCCAAGTCCCTGAAGTATGCGTGAAGCGTCACTTTCGGACTCCCAGCCGCCGAGCTCGGCATATTCTTCCTCAAGCTCCGCCGCGTGAATCCCGTCCTCGTCGGAAAAATCGGGCTTGTCATAGATTATGTCTTTTTCCTTGCCGCAGTCGTAGAGGCGTTTGTTGCCCATTATGACGGTATCCATGACAGAATATTCGTCGTACATGTTTTGATTCTGCTTGAGAACGGACATGCGGCGCTTCTTGTCGATGCTGACATTTCCCTCATAGCTGTCGAGATCACCGGACAGTATTCGAAGGAAGGTCGATTTACCCGCGCCGTTAGCGCCGATGATACCGTAGCAGTTGCCCGCAACGAACTGAAGGTCGACTCTGTCAAAGAGCTTCTGACCGCCGAACTGTAATGAAAGGTTCTCGACTGTAATCATTATTTTACTCCTGAAATAAGCTTAAAAGTTCTTTTTGACGTAGGGGATGCGCGTGAGTCCATAGAACAGTGCGGTGCCGGCGATTACGGCGAAAATCGCCTGAGTGCCATTACCGGCAATATCTCCGATTGCTCCTTTCACTCCGTATATAACAGAATCAAAAGCAAAATATCCCGCAATCATGATGAGTTCGGCGGTAATGCAGGCCAGAACTGTGATAAACAAATTTTTTCTTTTTTTGCCGGAGCGCAGAATCGCGCCTGCCGCAAGAGCCATCAGTGCCTTGATTATTAATGTTGCCGGAGAGTAAATAATAAAACCCGACAATAAATCCGATAAGGCGGAACCCAGACCTGCCGCAACGGCACCCCATACGGGACCAAGCAGGAACGCGCTGACTATGACCAGAGCGTCACCGCCGTTGGCGTAACCGTGCAGAACGGGAACGGGTATTATTATCATCGTTGCAACCGTAGTCAAAGCGGTGAAAAGTCCCGCCCATACAAGCTTGTGAATTCTGTCGTTTTTCATGAGTTTTCTCCGTTTTCAGATTTGCCGCAGCCCCTATTCTCGTTTTTCGTAATTCTGATAGCCGCCGTCGCGATGCCCGCCAGTATGAAATATGTGAAGAAGGTGCGCGGATAGTACCAGACATATTCTACGCCGAATGCGAACGCTATACCCAATAGGCTCGATAGCGAGGCAATAAGCACTAATTTGTTGGTCATACATGAAGTTTTTAGAAGGGCGCACGCGGAATCCTTCCAAAGCCTGAGCATGAACCACATAAAAGAGAAAAAGCCGAGTATGCCGAGCTCAATGACAAGCTCCATATAGACCATATGGCTGTGAGGTACGCCCACCTGAGCGTGCAGATTCGCGTAATTCGGATAAAGAAACGCAAAGCTGCCGGGCCCGAGACCGATGCCGGTCACAAAGTAGTCACGAACCATCTTGATTGCGCCGTCCCAGACATACAGACGAAATATCATCGAAGAGTCCTGCATGGTAAGGAGCGTTGAAAGGCGTACTATGATGCTGTTTGGCAGCAGGGGTATCATCGC
>JASDTK010000192.1:14006-17184 GCA_041891555.1 Oscillospiraceae bacterium | reverse complement strand
GAGATGATTTTGGCTACGTTCGGGCCGCAGAAACCGCACTGACATCTTCCAATACCCGGGCGGCAGCGTATATTTACGCCGTCCACGGTTTCGCAGGGTACGCTGCGGCTGAGCGCGTCGATTATTTCGCCGCGGCTTATCTCCTCACAGCGGCAGACTATTTCACCGTAGTCAGGATTTTTTGCAATCAGAGCAGACCTTTCCTCGTCACTGAGTCTTGCTACGCGCGGAATTCCGTGCCGCTGCGGATTAAAGCTATCGTTCGGCAGAACCTCTTCGCCGCACTCCCTGAGAAGTTCGACGCACATTTTCGTTATGTCCAGCGCAATTGCCGGCGCGGCCGTTATTCCGGGAGACTGTATCCCCGCTGCATGGACTAGGTTGCGTGTTTTACGTCCCTTTTCGACAATAAAATCCTCCTCAAAGGTAGGAGCGCGGACGCCGGAGAAATATGTAATCGTATCTCCTCTGGAGAGCTTTTCTGTTGCTCTGGACTGTTTCCGGAAAACCGCCGCGATGTTCTTGTCCTCTGTCGTGAAATCCTCTTTTTTATAGGTTTCAAAAGCGTCCGGCCCGACAAGTACATTGTTGTCAATCGTGCGTACAATGCCGCCACCCTTGGTGTTGCCCTGGGTTTTTATAGCGTCCAAAAGCGTGTACGATGTCTTGACAAGACGTGATGTCTTTTTGTCCAGAATTGTGTTTGTTCCCTTTCTGGGATGTATCGAAAAGAACCGGTCATGCGCCATTTTTGCGATTTCCTCCGTGAAAACACCGGCAGCATTCACGACGACCTCGGGAAAAACCGTGCCGCGGTTTGTGCTAACTGAGATGATTTTGTCCCCCTCCAGCTCCATGCCGAGAACCGCCGTGTTGAGCGAGAGCTTTGCTCCGTTGTCAACCGCGTTTTCACCATAGGCTATGGTCAGGTTATAGGGGCAGACGATGCCGCCCGTGGGAAAAAACATCCCGCACTTCATTTCTTCTTTTACAGCAGGCTCAAAGGCGTGCAGCCGCTTCTGATTAAAAACCCTGACTCTGCCCAGTCCCATATATCTGAAGTAAATTGTTGAAAGATACAAAACGGGCAGCAGCTTTTCCGAATCAAACGTAACCGTTTGCCCGCAACGGTCGAACTCAACGTCAAGTTCATCCGTTATCCTGCCGAACATGCGGTTGCCCGCAAGATTGTATTTTTGCTTCAGACTGCCCTTGACAAGGTCAACTCCCGGATGAACACAGCCGTCGTTCCTGCCCGACGCACCCAGAGCAAGGTCATATTCCTTCTCCACGAGTAAAACGTCAAGCTTCCATCTCATAAGCTCTCTGGCAATCGACGCGCCGACTATGCCGCCGCCTATCACAAGCACATCGGGATGCAGCCCGTCTATCGCCTTGTCGTTAAGCGCAGGCTTTCGCATTTCAGGAATTTTATCGCCCGTATAGCGCGCGTCGTTAATAACGTGAATTTTCCCGAATTTTTTCGCAGCGCAGAAGCCGGCGTTCACTATCTCAGCCCAGCTCGAGCTGTCACCGTTGAGTACAAGTCCCTCCGAGGTCTCGGTAACCGAAAAATCAGAAAACCCGTTTTCTTTTAGTTTTTTATTTATCTTTTCAACATCCACAACTAACCCTCCATGCAACAGGCGTTTTGCCGCGCCCCGTCAGACAAGCAGAATTCCCTCATTTAAAATTCCGTTCGGGTCAAACGCCTCCTTGAGTTTATACAAAAGCTCATAGGAGCTGCCGTGCTCCTGCGGCATCCATTCCGTGCGGTATTTTCCGCTGCCGTGGTGGTGGGCGATGCTGCCTCCGCGCTTCAAGGTCTCCTCCATGATTATTTTGATAACATGCATGTAGTCCTCTTTCACAGTTCCCTTTTCGCGCACCTGAAACAGGAACTGGAAATATATATTTGTGCCGTTTAAGTAGCTGTGAGAGGAATGTCCGCCGATTGCGATTAGATTCTCAAGCTCCTCGGGCATTCTTTGCAGGACAGCTTCATAGATTTTTCCGATTTCCGACCAAGCGGCAGAGATTTCGCAGGTATCGACGCAGGTGTTCATCGAATACAGCTGGCGGCTCGTCTCCTCAAGCTCAAGACTTACATCGTTGCGGTGCTCCACCCACGATTCAACCGGCTTTACGCCTAGGGACTTGGCGCCGTGTTTTTGAACGATAGCGTCAACCGCTGCTCCTGTCGCATCTGTAATGGATTTCGGTCCCTCAGCAAGGAAGATAAGCAGGGCTTTTCCCGGATCGGTTACGGCGTTGAAGAGCAGCTCAACCTCAAGGGGGTCGTGAAGCCTGATGACCGCGGGGCGGTAGCCCTCGACCATGATCTCGCGTATAGCCTCAAGACCTTTCTGCATATCGTCAATCTGGTAGGCGCACATCCAGCGCTCTTCGGGCTTATATTTGAAAATCTTAACCGTCACCTCGGTAATGAAGCCCAGCGTCCCCTCACAGCCCAGAAAAAGCGAGCGAAGGTCGGGGCCCACAGAACGGCGCGGACCATTCTTGATTCTCACTATGTCGCCATTCGGCAGAACAGCTTCAAGCCCGACAAGCAAATCCTCGATTCCCCCGTAGAGCGTGGAAAACTGGCCTATGCTTCTTGTTGCAACAAGTCCGCCCAGCTGTGCAAGCGGCAGGGACTGAGGGCTGTGCCCCGTGGTATAGCCCATTTTATTCAAGTAATTTTCAAGATGCTGCAGCGGCGTGCCGCAGCGTGCTGTGACCTGCATATCCGTTTCATTGACCTCAATAATCTCGTTCATCTCCGAGCCGTCCAGCATGACGGCGCCCGCAACCGGCTCGATACCCATAGTGACGCTGGAGCCGCCGGTACGCGGAGTAACCTTGACCTTATTTTCATTCAGGAATTTCAGCACAGCCGATGCCTGCTCTGTATCGCTGACCTTAACAACGCAGAGTGCCTTCGGCGCATCAAATACTCCGTCGTCCCGCTCGTAACGACGAAAGCCTATGTAGTCCTTGGTTGCTTCTATAATGGCGTCGTCTCCGAGACTCAGTCTGTCTTTACCCACTATGGCCGCGAGCCCTTCAAAAATTTCTTCGTTTTTCATATTATATTCCCCTCAATATCTAATTTACATTTTATTGTACATTTGATTTTACTTTATCACGCAGCCGATTTTCTGTCAATCATCAGAGC
>JASDTK010000192.1:0-13996 GCA_041891555.1 Oscillospiraceae bacterium | reverse complement strand
AACCGTTATAATATGGTTGCTGAGCAAATCAGAAATATCTTCTGTGCGCATGAGCCGCTTAATGTAGCCGCGTATGCCGATGACCTGCGGTTGCCGTCGAAAAGGAGCTTAAAATGGAAAAACTCACAAAGCGTTTATGGGCGTCCTTTCTTCTTCTCGGTCTGATGGGACAGTTTGCATGGACTATCGAGAACATGTACTTCAACGTTTTTCTTTACAACACAATCTCGACCGATCCCTCCTACATAGCCGCGATGGTCGCGGCGAGCGCTGTTGTCGCGACGCTTACAACACTTTTAATGGGTTCTGTTTCCGACCGCGTCGGGAAACGCAAGCTGTTTATCTGCGGCGGTTATATTATCTGGGGCTTATCCACGATGGCCTTCGGGCTGATAAGCGTTAAAAACGCGGCGGCGTGGTTTCCCGCGCTGAACGCCGTTTCAACCGCTGCTATGATGATTGTTGTGATGGACTGCGTAATGACCTTCTTCGGCTCCACCGCCAACGACGCCGCCTTCAACGCCTATGTGACGGATGTGACAAACGATAAAATCCGCGGAAAGGTCGAGTCTGTGCTCGCAGTGCTGCCGCTTGTGTCCATGCTCATCATCTTCGGCGGCTTCGACGCCATGACAAAGCAGGGACACTGGAGTCAGTTTTTCGGCATCTTCGGCTGCCTTGTGACGCTGACCGGCCTTTCCTCCATATTTCTACTAAAAGACAGCCATGTTGAGGCAAAAAAAGAACCCTTCTTAAAAAACTTGATTGCGGGTTTCCGCCTATCCTTCATACGGAAAAATCCCGCTCTTTATCTGACGCTTGCCGCGTTCGCTCTGTTTTCCTGCGCGGTGCAGATTTTTTTCCCGTATCTGATTATCTATATGCAGAATTACCTGCTAATTGAGAACTACGCCATTGTGCTGGGGATTGTGCTCATCCTTGCCTCCGTAATCAGCGTTATCGGCGGACGTTTTATTGACAGGATAGGCAAGCTCAATTTTGTGCTGCCGGCGGCGGCTGTTATGTTCATCGGGCTCATCGGTATGTATTTCGTCCGTGGAGATATGTTCGTTGTCGCAGCGGGCACCGTCATGATGGGCGGCTACATGCTGGTGACAGCCTCGCTTTCCGCGTCAATCCGCGATTTTACGCCCAAAGATAGCATAGGAGAGTTTCAGGGCATACGCATGATTTTCGCGGTTATGCTTCCGATGATAATCGGCCCCTCGATTGGCGCGGCAGTTATCAAAAACAGCAGCAGCACCTATACCGATCTGGGCGTTGTAAAAAGCGTACCGACTCCTGCGATTTTTCTCGCCGCCGCCGCAGCCTTGCTTTTGATTGCTATCCCTGTAATTTATTTGAAACGGAGAGCAAAGCATGAAAACAGTCTGGGGAGATAAGCTTGACCCGAAGCACGTTTTGGAGGAATACCCTCGCCCCCAGATGAAGCGCGAAAGCTATCTGAACCTGAACGGCATCTGGGACTATGCGATTACGGAGACGGAAGCTCCTCCCGAAAAATATGAAGGTGAAATTCTCGTGCCTTTTTCTCCCGAAAGCGGGCTCAGCGGAGTAAACCGCGCTCTCCAGCCGTCTCAGACACTCTGGTACAGGCGCATTGTGCGTTTGCCCGATGGCTTTAACCGCGGGCGGGTGCTGATGCATTTCGGCGCTGTGGACCAAGAGGCAAGCGTATATGTTAATGGTATTGAAGTCGCGTCTCATGTCGGCGGCTATACGCCCTTTTCCGTTGACATCACAGCGGCTCTGCGGGAGGAAAATATTCTCGTTGTAAAGGTGCGCGACTATTCCGACACGTCGCACTATTCGCGCGGCAAGCAGAAAACAGAGCGCGGCGGCATCTGGTACACGGCACAGAGCGGCATCTGGCAGACCGTCTGGCTGGAAAGCGTGCCGGAAAAGTACATAGAAAGCATAAAAATAACCCCGCTCTTTGACGAGGGCGAGGTTGAGTTGACTGTCCTTTCTGAGGATAGTCAGCCCTGTCAGGCACAGCTTGAGGGAAAAAACTTCTCTTTTTATTCCAATGAACCGGCAAGACTGAAGCTTCCGGATTTCATCGCGTGGACTCCCGAAAGCCCTTATCTCTATCCCCTTACCGTTACAATGGCAAATGACAAGGTTGAAAGCTATTTCGGAATGCGAAAATTTTCCGTCGAGCGGGACGATAAGGGCGTGAAGCGGCTATATCTCAACAACAAGCCGTATTTTCACACAGGGCTCCTTGACCAGGGCTACTTCTGCGACGGGCTTTTAACCGCGCCCTCCGATGAGGCGATGATTTTTGATATCAAGACCGCGAAGGATTTGGGCTTCAATATGCTGCGCAAGCATATCAAAATCGAGCCTCTGCGTTTTTACTATCACTGCGATAGGCTCGGTATGCTCGTATGGCAGGACATGGTGAACGGCGGCGGAAAATACAAGACTCTGACGATTGCTTCTCCTCTTATCACGGGCATCCATTGGAAGGACAGCCGCTACAGGCTTTTTGCCCGAGAGAATAAGGCAGGGCGCGAGCAGTATACCCGCGAACTCGATGAGACTGTTTTCCACTTATACAATATCGTTTCCCTTGCGATGTGGGTGCCGTTCAACGAGGGCTGGGGACAGTTCGACGCGGAAGCGGCGGTAAAGCGCATTTTGGCTCTGGACGAAACCCGCACGATTGACCACGCAAGCGGCTGGCACGACCAGAAAATCGGAGATATCAGAAGCCTGCACGTATACTTTAAACCCTACAGGTATAAGTGTGACAGACTTGGGCGCGCTACCGTGCTGTCCGAGTTCGGGGGATATAACTACCGCTCGGAGGGACATTGCTTCAATGACAGAGATTTCGGCTACAAACGGCTGAAAACGCCCCAAAAGCTGCTGGCGGCATATGAAAAGCTCTACTATGACGAGATTCTGCCCGCAAAAGAAAAAGGTCTTTGCGCCACAGTGTATACTCAGCTCACAGATGTTGAGGATGAGCTGAACGGGCTTGTTTCCTATGACAGAAAGGTGCTAAAGCTCCCTACCGAAAACATTCGTAAGATCAACGATCAGCTTAGGAGCTGAAGCCTTCCTACTGTACTGTCTCCCGGAACATTAATATACGACCAAAGCCTGCGGTATCGGTTACCGCAGGCTTTCTTATATTTCTGAGTGAAAATGAGCACAATGTAACTCAGAAATATCTCCGGCGAATTAAAGTTGAGTCGGAATGTATTACACGAACTTAGAAAGGAAATAGCATGAAAATGGAAGTGTTCAGTGTTGACAGGGAAAAACTGTCGCGCTTTGAGGATAAGCATTACCAGGTAATGTACAAGGCGGATTACGGTTTAAATCATTTGTTTCCCGGAAAGTTCATGACGCTGACCGAAGCAAAGCAGGTATGCGAAGAAAATGATTTTGAGGTTGTAAAAACCGGCACTGTCCGGGACTGTTTTATTTTGTAAGTTAAACTAAGCATTCTAAAGTGTAAGGGTATTGCCTGTGTCTACAACACTAAGCCGTCGTCTGCGTTTTATGCGCAAACGGCGGCTTTGAACTGAAAATGCTGCTGATGTCTGTTACTTACCTGTTTCGAAATTATATTCTCTTGTGGGCACAACTGTGTTGGGCTGTCTGGGCTCGGGCTGTGAGCTATCAAAAATGTCACAGTTTCTGAAGTCCCACTCCTCAATAAGGGGAGTTGTCAGGATCTGATCCTTCAGCCACTGGCGAAAATCGGGATGAGCTATCCTGATAAGCGCTTTTATACGGTCGGTATAGGTTTTCAGGTATATATCGGCAAGTCCCCACTCGGAAACAACGAACATGACATAGTTTTTTAGCATGGAGACTATGCTTCCCTCCGGCAGCCAGGGCACAACATTGGAGCGGGTTTCACCGTTTTTATCAACATATGTGGAGCGCAGGCAAAGGAAGCTCCTTCCTCCTCTGGCTCTCTGAGCGCCGTAAATATATGCGAACGATCCGCCCATACCGGTATAGGGCTTTAGGCCCTGCGCTTCGGAGCAGGCTTGTCCGAGCAGGTCGACCATAAAGGTAGCGTTTATGGCAACGAGATTTTCCTGTTCCATTGCTCCGAGCGGCTCAATGCAGAGAGTCCTCGGGAGAACTCTGACATCGTGCTGCGTTGTCGCAAGCCACTTGAAGCATTCCTCTGTGCAGGCACCAGGACTTGAGGCGCGGATTTTCGATATTTTACCACTCTCGACAAGAGGTATCATGCTGTCGCAGAGCACCTCGGAAAACACTTCGAAAGAACCTTTTAAATCCTTTAGATTTCTAAGGATTTCCTCTCCCAGTCCGCCGTACCCTATCTGCACCTTGTCGCCGTCCTTGATATACGGAATGATGAAGGAGGCGGTTTTTACGTCCAGCGGAGTCGGCTCGGGAATCGGCAGAGCCATCATCTCGGTGTTATTCTCAATTATATAGTCAAATTCCGTGATGTGTATGCCGTTCTGCTCATTCGGGCCGGGCGCGGGATAAACGCCGGTAGCGTCCATGAATCCAAATTTCTTGGTAATTCGCGGGTTAGTGTTCGTCGTGCTGTTTGTCGTAACGGCATAGCAGCCCACGTTGCACCAGCCGTCGGCATCGGGAGGATAGACCTGAGTCGCGGATGTGTTGACTCCATATTCCCACATGCTGCTTTCATAAGTATCATATCCGGCGCCGAAAACCTCGATTGTACGTTCGTCAATCGCCATGCGGTCAATCGGCAGATTGAAAATGTTGAGCAAACGGAAGTGTTCCTTTGTGTCATGGTCAAAAATCATGTCGATAGGCACATTCATGACGTTGTACCAGAAGGTCACATCGTGGTATTCTTCCCTGTGCTGGTAGAGATAATCAAGCAGAGCATACGGTATCATCGTGGCTTGTCCGAGATAAATTACGTCGCCGGGCTCAATTGCTTTTGCGGCTTCTTCAATCGTGACAAGGTGCGTTTTGTAATACTCTTTCCAGTCGGCGTCCAGATTTCTTATTGCCATTTCTTAAGCAACTCCTTATATTCATAATTGTGATTAAGCTGTAGCTTTAGAGGGAAGTCCCCTCAAAACCGCAATGCACTCTTCAGGCATTGACGCTCAGGCGGAAAGCGAAACCGCCGTTCTTTCGGAGCATATGTAATCGAAGGCCGAAAGCGGTATCTCGGTTTCTGCCTTTTTCCCCGCTGCTTTGGTAAGCTTCTCATCGATTATTGCTATACGGCGGGTTATGCCTGAATAGCTGTTTATCATGGGCATAATGTAAACTCCCTGAGCTCCGACATTGCAGAATCCTTCACTGTCGGGAGGACAAAGCTCCGCGACCATGGTGTTTACTCCGTACTGTTTGCAAATCATATCGATTATGGTATTTGACGCGGATTTTAGAAATGCTCTTTTGTCTTCTTCATAAGTTTTAATAAGCGCCTCTTTGAAAAAGGATATAACGCGGAAGCTGTTTCTGAAGCTCAGCTCATCCAGTATTTCGCATGGCGCTATGCCTTTGTTAAGAAGAATCGTAACATCGTGAAGCTCGTTTCTGCGATTTGCCAGAGCTTTAAGAAAAGCGCTGTAGCCGCTGGTTGTGTTTCCCACCCAGATGGTGTCTCCGGACTTAATCGCCGCGGCCGCGAGCTCGGCAGATACATATGCTATGTTTTCATTTGTGTTTTTCATATTAATACCTCCAAAAATATTTTGTTTTTTGACCTCTGCTTCTGAAACAAACATACATTGCTTACAGCGTTCAGTAAAATATTTTGTAAATTATCTCCATATAATTAACCCGGAAATTACTATATAATGGCGGTATTTATGAGCTTATAAGCCAATAATTATGTTGAATTGATTGAAATACGGACTAAATTTGTGGTATTATCAATAAAGGCCGCCCGTTTTCATGATTCATGAAAACGCCCTTTTAGGATGTGCCCACAATAATGTACAAAACAGAGCCTGATTTTTTGGAAGGAGCGTTTTATGGAAATTCGCGATCTGCAATACTTTTGTCTGACGGCTGAACTGGAGCACGTTACGAAAGCCGCCGACAAGCTAGGCGTTGCTCAGCCTTTTCTGACCAAAATTATCGGTCAGCTCGAAAGCGAGGTCGGGGTTCCCCTGTTTGATAATATCGGCCGCAAAATCAAGCTCAATCATTACGGCGAGATTTTTTACGCCCATGCGAAAAAGATACTCTCAGAGCTTGACAATCTTCGCAACGACATGGACGAATCAATCGAACGGTATGCGCACACCATAAAAATCTATACCAACATTGAGCTGCATTATCCCGAAATCGTTATGGAATATCAGAGATTAAATCCCGACATCAAGCTCGCCATCACCAGCGCGTCCCGCGAGGAAACACTCAACGCGCTTAAAACGGGAGAAGCGGATTTCGGTCTCTGTTCGCCGCCCCTGAACGACGAAGATTCAGGAAAAGGCATCAGAACAGAAATCGTTTTTCGTGAGCTTTGCTGCGCAATGCTGCCGCCAGGGCATCCGATGCTCGGCAGAAAAGCTCTGAGCTTTGACGACATGGCAGGAGAAGCGATGGTCACAACGTCGGAAGAATCGGCGCTGAGGCTGAACCTTAATCAGCTTATGGAAAAATACGGCTATCATCCGAATATAGTCTGCGAGTCCAACGATATTAACCTGCTCATCAGGGCGGTAAAAAGCGGTCTCGGCTTTGCGATTCTGCCCCGCTCCGTAGTGTTCAGCATTCCCTCGATTAGAAAATACTGTGTTGAGTCCTCATACGAAGACACCTTCGGCAATGTCGGTCTGAGCTACAGCACAATACAAAGCGACGTCAGAGCCGCGTCAAATTTCATTGATTTTATAAAGCAGTTTACTCAAAGCTACAACGATAATTATTATTTAAAGGGAATGCCCGAATAAAAATCTCTATCCCGATTCACGATACCGATTTATAAAAGAGGCTCGCAGACAAAGTGTCTGCGAGCCTCTTTTTAAACCTGGCTGCTGATAGGTTCTTTGGCAATATATCCCCCCACCCGGCTTGTAAGTCTGCCGCGCTTTCTCTTATAATTAGTAAAAATTAGTAAAAACAGGAGCGCCGATGAACTCAATCGAAGCAAAAGCAATATGCCACTCATACGACTACGAGGGCAGTGAGAACCTTTCTCTGAAAAGTGTAAGCCTGACTGTCAAGCGGGGCGAATTTGTCGCAATCCTGGGGCATAACGGCTGCGGAAAATCCACGCTTGTCAAGCATTTTAATGCGCTTATTCCTTTGCAGCGGGGAGAACTATCCGTAGCCGGACTGGATGCGTACGGAAAAACCAATGTTCGAAAAATCCGGCAAACCTGCGGTATGGTTTTTCAAAATCCAGAAAACCAATTTGTGTCCTCAGTCATATGGGAAGACATTGCGTTCGGACTTGAAAATTTCGGCACACCTAAAGACAAAATTCCGGAAAAAATCGCTGCGGCTCTGAAAGCCGTAGGTATGGAGGGCTACGAAAACAAAGCTCCCCACATGCTCTCCGGCGGCCAGAAGCAGCGCATAGCGCTCGCGGGAGTACTTGCTGTAGACCCCGACATCATCATATTCGACGAGGCTACCGCCATGCTCGACCCGGAGGGACGCGGCGAGGTCCTTGAAGCCATGAGGCATCTGCATGACGAAAAACAGAAAACCATAATTATGATATCCCACTACGTTGAGGAGTCCGTTTTCGCCGACAGGATTTTTCTTATACATAACGGAGAGATAATTGCCGAAGGCTCTCCCCAAGAAATTCTGGCCAGCCCGGAGCTGCTTATGCAGGCGGGACTGCTGCCTCCCTACTCGGTTCGGGTGTTCTTTGACCTTAAAAATGCTGGCATTTTTCTTGCAAAGTGCCCACTGACAAACGAGGAGCTCGCGGAGGAAATATGCCGATTGAATTAGATAACGTATCCTTTGTCTACGCGAAGGACACGCCTTTTGAAGCCGAGGCATTGAAAAATATCTCGCTGTCAATCAAAAACGGCGAGTTTGTCGGCGTAATGGGGCATACCGGCTGCGGAAAATCCACACTCATCGAGCTTATGGTCGGGCTTCTCGCTCCGGCAAAGGGCAGAGTTCTGCTTGACGGCAGGAATATAAATTCAAGGGTCTATGACAGACGCGAGCTTCGCAGAAAAGTAGGCATTGTATTCCAGTATCCTGAATATCAGCTTTTTGAAACGACGGTCGAGCGGGACGTTTTGTTCGGGCTTAAGCGGCTCGGTCTTACAAAATCCGAAGCGACCGAGCGCGTTAAATGGGCTCTTGGAGCGGTCGTCTTTGACTATGATGATGTTAGAAGTGTCTCGCCGCTCGCGCTTTCCGGCGGAGAAAAACGCCGTGTCGCGATAGCCGGGGTACTCGCGGTAAGGCCCGAGGTGCTGGTTCTGGATGAGCCGATAGCTGGTCTTGACCCGCTCGGGCGTGAGAGCTTTCTTCGTCTTATGGATTCGCTCAACGCAAGCGGCACAACCATAATTATGGTGTCCCACAACGCCGACGCGCTTGCCGAACACGCGGGCAGGATAATCGCGTTAGAAAACGGCGGGCTTGTGATGGACGGCAATGCGGGAATAGTTCTCGGCGATGTCCGGAACCTTAAAGCAAGGCGGCTCGGCATAAGTCAGCCCGCGATTATAGCGGAACTGCTGCGCGAAAAGGGCGTAGAGCTCGGGCGCGATGTTATCCGCTATGATGAGCTTGTTTCGCGGCTCGTCATGCGTTTTAAAGGAGGAGGTGCTGATCTGTGACAAGACTCCCGACAGGAATGTTCATCCCCGGAAACTCCTCTCTTCATCAGCTGGACGCAAGAATCAAGCTGTTATCTTTGCTTGCCCTTCTCGCTGCAGTTGTCAACACCCATTCGCTCATCGGGTACGGCGTTCTGATAGCGATCAGCGCCGGGATAATCCTTCTCTCGGGTCTGCCATTAAAAACGGTTGCCGGTTCCGCGTTTCGGATGTACCTGTTTTTCATACTTATCTTTATGATGAACGCCTGTTTTTTCAGCACCAATGGTGCGTGGTTCTCGCTTTGGATAATTCATCCCTCATCGGCGGGTGTGCTTCAGGGCGTAAATGTAGTTCTTCGGGTTTTTTTCGCTCTTTTATTCTGCAATGTCCTGACCTGCGTCACCTCGCCCATGGAAGTAAGCTCTGCTCTTGAAAGCCTTTTTTCGCCGCTTCGTCTCGTCAGAATACCCACAGATCAGATAGCGATGATAATTTCCGTTGCGATTGCGTTCATCCCTGTATTGTTTGAGGAAGCTGACATGATACGAAAGGCTCAGACGGCGCGCGGCGCAACCTTTGACAGTCCGAAGCTCACAGAGAAAGCCGCGGCCGTGATGCCGCTCACTATTCCCATTTTTATCGGCGCTTTCAGACGCGCCGACGAGCTCTCTCTCGCTATGGAAGCCAGAGGCTACTCCTCCGGCGGCTGGCATAAAAAAAGAAAAGCGGAACATCTCCGTTTCAGGGATTATGCCGCCTTTGTTTCAATTCTTGCTCTGTGCATTCTTCAGTCAATATTTATGTGATCTTGCCATATCTCTTGCCAAGCGAAGCAGGTGTGGGATATGAGGAGATATATTATGGAGGTATCAAACATGACAACAATGACAACCGTCAAAAAATCTATCATCACCGCGGTCTGTATGGCGCTCTGCGTTGTTCTGCCGATGGCGTTCCACGCGATACCCAACGCGGGCTCTATTTACTGCCCGATGCATATTCCCGTTCTGCTCTGCGGCCTTATCTGCGGCTGGCAGTACGGACTTCTGTGCGGACTGGTCGGCCCCGCTCTTTCCACACTTTTCACCGGTATGCCC
Source organism: Oscillospiraceae bacterium (assembly GCA_041891555.1). Taxonomy (GTDB): domain Bacteria; phylum Bacillota; class Clostridia; order Oscillospirales; family Oscillospiraceae; genus UBA2658. The sequence goes on along the minus strand of JASDTK010000192.1, from coordinate 4,137 downwards.
CCTGCTGCGTATCTGCCGTCAATGATGGTGGAAATTGCTGTTTACGGGGCACTCTGCGGGCTGATGATGAAGCTTGTGAGTACTAAAAAGATATATGTCGACTTGGACATCTGCCTGGCCGTGGCATTGCTTGGCGGACGTATTATAGGCGGTATAGCAAAAGCCCTTATTTTCGCTCGCGGCGATTATTCTGTTGCCTCGTGGGCAACCGGATATTTTGCAACCAGTCTTCCCGGTATCATTATTCAGCTAGTGCTCATCCCGAGCATCATTTTCGCACTTATGAAGGCAAGGCTCGTCCCTGAGCGCTATCCGAAGCTCAAGGCGTAAGCAAAAATGGAATAAAACGAATGGCGGATGCTCGCACACCTCATCCGTACAAAATGCTTCGCGCGGACAAGGATACACCCGTCATTCGTTTTATGGTTAATGATATCATATATTATTATCGCTCGTAAAGGAGAGACATGGATAAAAAAAATGTTGTTGAGTTTTTTGACCGTCTGGCCCCTCAATGGGATGACGATATGGTCAGAGATGAAGATGTAATAAATACAATACTGAATAACGCCGGAATTACAAAAGGTGTTTCGGTTCTCGATGTCGCCTGCGGCACTGGGGTACTGATACCGGACTATCTCATCCGAAATGTTTCCAGCGTTATCGGAGTCGATATATCCGCAAATATGATTAGGCTCGCGAAAGAAAAATTTTCAGACCCGCGAGTGACGTTCATCTGCGCAGACGCGGAAACGTCGCGCTTTGAGGAAGTCTTTGACCGCTGCGTTATATATAACGCGTTTCCGCACTTTCCCAGTCCATATTTACTGATGAGAAACCTTGCTTCATGTTTAAAAACGGGAGGCATACTGACTATCGCCCACGGTCTCAGCCGTCAGCAGATAGACAGCCACCACATGGAGCACGCAAGCTCCGTGTCGGTCGGGCTTATGAGCGACGACGAGCTTTCTGCGCTCCTCTCGCCCTACTTCGATGTTGTCGTCACGATTTCCGATGACAGGATGCAGCAAATAACCGGCATCAAAAGGTAGCGTCTTTCCACAGCCCAGCATACGCGTCCGTATTGTATACTTATGGTTTCTCCCTTAATTATGAGTCTGCGTATCCCACTGCTTTGGCCGTCCGCCGCTAATTTTGCGGACGGCACTTTTTAACTTTATAATGTCCGCTCGGTCTGTCAGCGCTCAGCAAAGCTTTTTAATTATCCGCCCGTAATTTTCACGCTTGTGAGGCAGCAGGCACGAGCTGCAATCCTTGCGTCCGTCCGGCAAAAGTGCAAAGTTTCCTCCGCATTTATCGCCCAGATGGTACAGCGGGCAAAAGCAGAAAAGGCAGTTAAAGTTGCTTTTATCCTCCGTTGCATGACAAGGAAAATACTCGCAGTCCGTATTGCTGAAATAAGAGTAGCTTCTTCCGGTATCAGCGTTTTCCCGATTATCCGACATCTGGTATCCTCCATTGACTTATCCTGTTTCCAGTTTATATTTTACTTCAATGCGCCTTTGCTTTTCAAGCTGTCTATGAGAAATAACTCAGAATATTGCAGTCGTTACCGTCACTCCATGCGCGGGTTTCTCTCAGGCAGAAAAGAACGCCTGTAACCTGAAGGTTACAGGCGTTCTTTTTTTCAGCTGACTTCCGATACAATCAACTGATTGCACTTCAGCGGGTATTGGACAGTGGATATACGCTTTTTTATTCGAATGAAAGCTCGGTTCTGCTGATAAGGTCTAGCTGCAGCGGAGTGCTCAGTTCGACAAAATATGCGCTGTAGCCCGCAACTCTGACAAGCATGTCTTTGTAGTTTTCGGGGTGCTCCATAGCATCCTTCATCGTCTCGGTACTGAGGACGTTGAACTGGCTGTGCATTCCCTTCTGTGCAAAAAATACATCTATCAAATTTATGAGATTGCTCAGCCCTACTTCACCCGAGACGCATTCGGGATTGAACTTCCAGTTAAGAAGCGTGCCGTTTGTCGCCCTCGAATGATTCATTTTGGTGACTGAATTCGCGATTGCCGTCGGCCCCTGTAGATCGTGCGAGCCGGCCTCCGTATGTACCGGGCCCATGTTGTCGGATATCGGCTCAGAGCCCATTCTTCCGTCAGCGGACGGGCCGAAGATGAGGCCGAGTCCCACGTTTGAGGAAACACCGTAGACTCCCGGAGTAAAGGTTCCGCCGCGTGAATTGCGTCTGCCCTCAACATGTTTGCAATAGCAGTCGAAAGCATATTTTGCAAACTCGTCGGCATAGTCGTCATCGTTGCCGTAGTGATGAACCTTGCTGCTGTTGACAAGCGCGTAGAGCTCATCATGTCCGTCCCAGTTGTCTTGAAGCGCTTTGATCAGCTCTCCGCCCGTTATTCTCTTCTCATCAAATACGAGCTGCTTTATCGTGCACAGGCTGTCGGCAACGGTTCCTATTCCTACAGCCTGAGGTCCGCTGTGATTGTATCTGGCACCCCCCGCGCTCACATCGATGCCTTTCTCGATACAGTCGTTAATAAGGAGCGAGAGGTACGGCAGGGGCTTAAGCTTCTGATGGCAGATATCCATTGTCTCGATACCCGCTACCATTTGATCCGTCCAGTATTTCATCTGTTTATCAAAGGACTCGAGAATCTGTTCAAACGAGGAGAAGCTTTCAAGACTTCCGGTATTCGGGGCAAGTTGCTTACCGGCTCCAGCGCAAATCTCATAGCGCGGGCAGTATTGGGAGCAGTCCACGCAGCGTCCGCCTGTGATTGCGAGCTCGAAAATTTTTGCGATATTGATATATGCCGAGTCGTGCCAGCCATATTCATAATACGGCGTGTCAAGCTCTACACAGCCGACAACCGCGTAGTCCCGCGCCTCTTCAAGGCTTCTGCCCTTGGATAAAATCGCCGGGATAGCGGCTTCGTCGTTGTATATCTTCGGGTGCCCGAAACCGGCCCTGATGACCTCCGCGATTTTAACCTTCAGCTCATAGGGTGTATTCGCGTGCATTCTGACGCAGAGCCAGGGCACGCCCATTCTGGTATGCGCCGAAGCGTCCAGGAACATGAAGGTAAGGTCATTTGTTGCATCAAGTCCGTCTCTGTCAACGCCTCCGACGGTCAGACTCTCTCCGCCGTATCCGCGCCCCGTGTTTGAGATTGCCGTCATCTGATCGCGCAGTTTGCAGGGGCAGGAAGCCTTGACCCAGGTCAGCTCAATCAGCTCCTGAATGAATTCCTTGTCAAAGCGACCGGCTTTTATATCCTCGGTGTAGTATTTGTAGAGGTACTGATCCATTCTGCCGTAGGATACCGAATGTCCGTTTGATTCGATCAGTATGATGCACGTTGCCAGATACCAAAGCTGCAGAGCCTCCCATATGTCGCGCGCCGGACCGCTTGACACCTGACGGCAGTTTGAGGCCACGTGAAGCAAATCTTTTTTGCGCGCATCATCTTTCTCTGAGGCAGCGAGCTCTTCGGCAAGCTTTGCGTAACGCCAGATAAAATTAGAGGATGCATCCAGCGTAATAAGCTGAGCCTGATAAAAGCTGCGCTTTTTAAGTCCTGATGCCGTCGTCGTATCCAGCACGGAAAGCTTCTCTTCAACCTCGGCCCTAATACCGCCGAATCCTTTGGACAGCAGCTTCGGGTAGTCCGCAACCAGATGTCCGATTCCGCCGTAATGATAAAGGTTGAGTATGTACATGCCGCGCCCCATCTCGCTGCCCTTCTTTTCATCGGGGCTGAGGCTGTTTTCTATTGCTTCCGCTACAGTCTGTCCCTTCCAGAACTCCGCCAGTTCTCTCAGCTTATCCTTTGTTTCATCGCTGATATTGTAGTTATCGAACTCCCTTTCATTAAAAGGGGAATTTTCCATCTCATCCATAACCCAATCGTAGGAGAACTCCGGAAAAATCGGTGCGGTTTTGTTAGGCGCCGCGATTTCTCCAACGATCAGTTCATCTGGATAGATATTAATTTTTACGTTAAGAAGCACGTTTTCCAGCGCTCTCGCAACCTTGATTTCCTGAGGCGCTGAGGCATAAGCTTTATAGCTTTCTGTAACAAGGCAGGCTCTTTCGGCATCAATATAAAATTCCTGCTCCAAAAAGGTTTTTCTGGCTCTGTTTACTCT
>JASDTK010000191.1:0-17225 GCA_041891555.1 Oscillospiraceae bacterium | reverse complement strand
TCTTGATCGGGAAGGCTTCAGACGGAATTTTTGACATGGCAAAAAGTGATAATGCTGGACTTATTATAATTAACGATGTGTTTTTAAAACATTTCTTTACCGGGGGATATACCGAAAAAACCATTTTAGATGCACCTTGTCCAGTGCTGGTTGTAAAGTCTGATTTGTAAGGAGCTTGTAAATAATGATATCTCCGTTTTTGTATGGCAAAGCAAAACTAAAAAGCTATATTTTATCCATGCCCTGCGAGCTTTTGAAACTGTGCCAATTGTGTTTTAATGAAATTCCCGTGACGGCTTGGAAAAATGCTGCTATGGGAATTTTTTGTTATATGGAGATAATTTTGGTTCTAATAATAATTTCAGCCTAATAGGATAGCATGTTGTATGCAGACTGAAAGGCGTAGGAGAAAAAATATGATATGTGGTGTCATCGACATGGGGGCCAATTCAATCAGGCTTTCAATATACAGAGTAGAAGCAAGAGAAGCTAAGCTTCTGTTAAATAAGAAGGAAACGGTTGGGCTGGCCTCTTATGTAAAAAACGGCAAGCTTTCGCTTAAGGGCCTAGAGAGAGCTTGCCTTGTTTTAAATGATTTTAAAGAGGTACTCGAAAATTTAAGTATTACAAATTATTACGTGTTTGCAACCGCTTCTCTAAGAAACATAGATAACACAGAGGAAGCAATTATATACATACGTCAAAAAACGGGTATTCGGATAGATGTTCTTTCCGGGGAAGAGGAAGCCGTGCTGGGGTTTGCCGGCGTGGGTCTGGTGTTAAACGCAAATTGCGGCGTTATTGTTGATATAGGCGGAGGAAGCACTGAGATAGTTGAGTATACAGGCGGCGAAGTTGCAGCAGCTTCCAGTATACCGATAGGCTCCTTGAACCTGTATAACAGATATGTAAATAAGCTGCTTCCGTCAGACATTGAACTTGAGAAAATAAGTACTGATATATTCGAACGGCTTGCCGGATTGAATGGTTACAGCATCAGCTCGGCCGGTACTATCATCGGAATCGGCGGCACAGTAAGAGCCGCTGCTAAGCTCAATAATGAATTCTTCGAATATCCGCCATCCAACAATGAAATATGCACGGAAAACCTTGAGCAGATTTTAAATCACTATAAAGACAGAGACGGAAAAATGGTGAAAGCGATTCTCAGTGTCGCTCCCGAGCGGATTCACACACTAATTCCGGGAATTAATATTTTATATAATATCGCGAAATACTTTGGCGCGGAAATGATATCTGCCAATAGATACAGTATCCGTGAGGGCTATGTGAGCAGCAGGATTATAGGGAGGGATTAGGCCGTGCAGCAAATACTGTCAGAGACAAAATTTACTCAAAACAGGGAGCTATCCTGGCTCAAGTTTAATAAAAGAGTGTTAGAGGAAGCAAACGACAAAAATGTCCCTTTATTTGAACGTCTGAGGTTCTTGGCCATATTTTCGGCAAATCTGGATGAGTTTTTCATGATACGCGTCGGCAGCCTGCATGACCTTTTGCTTTTGGATGAGACGCATGTTGACAACAAATCAGCCATGACCGCGGAAGAACAGCTGAAGGCTGTGTATAAGGCGGTTTCACCGCTTTATCTGATGAAGGACAATACATTTCTTTTATTAAAGAATCAGCTTAACGATTACGGTATCTGTCATATGGCGGTTAGCGAACTTCAGGGCAAACCGAGAAAATTTGTTCAAAAATACTTTCATGAATACGTCATGCCGGTTTTGTCTCCTCAAATAGTAGACTATCATCACCCTTTCCCACACCTTGTCAACAAAGCTCTTTATATCGGAACAATGCTTGACGATGATGGCAAACAACGTTTCGGGATTATACCCGTACCGCCGTCAATATCAAGAATTCTGACGCTGCCCGGAAACGGTATGAGGTATATACTCCTTGAGGAACTGATACTCGAATATGCCGAAACAATTTTTGACACCTACATTATGGTCGGGAAATCCATTTTGGCCGTAACCCGCAACGCGGATATAAATCCGGATGACGAAGCGTTTGAGCTGGAGGATGACTTCCGGCTTCATATGAAAAACATCTTAAAAAAGAGAGCAAGACTCGCTCCTGTCAGACTGGAGTTCAAGGATAAGCCGGACACTTCTATTTCTCATTATCTTTGCGACAGGCTGAAGCTGAGAAAGGATCAGGTCTTCCAGAGTATATCGCCGCTTGATATGTCGTATGTATATGCGTTGGAGGATTCAATCCCGCTAGGGGTAAAGAGGACTTTACTGTACACGCCGTTTGAGCCCAAACAGCCCGCCGCTATTACTGAAAATGAAAGCATTTTAAGGAAAGTTTTGAAGAATGACATTTTGCTTTTTTACCCCTATGAAAGCATGGAACCGTTTTTAAAGCTCATTAAAGAGGCAGCGGCAGATTCGGCTGTTTTATCAATAAAAATAACGCTGTATAGAATTGATAAAAAGTCAAAGCTTGCAGAACAACTTATAGCCGCCGCCGAGAACGGGAAAGATGTCACGGTACTTATGGAATTGCGCGCCAGATTCGACGAGCAGAACAATATAGAATGGGCTGAGCGGCTTGAAGAGGCCGGGTGCAGAGTGCTTTACGGCTTTGAAGGCTTCAAGGTTCACTCAAAAATTTGCCTGATAACCCGAAAAGAAAGAAACCGCTTTCAGTACATAACGCAGATCGGCACAGGCAACTATAATGAAAAGACGGCAAAAATATATTCGGATTTATGCCTGATGACCTCGAATAAAGAAATCGGAAATGATGCGCTGCAATTTTTTAAGAACATGGCTCTCGGAAATTTGAACATGAGCTACAAACATCTGCTCGTTGCGCCCGCCGATTTTAAAAAATCGATAATTTCCCTCATTGATGAGGAGATCGAAAAGCAAAACAGAGGCGAAGCCTCCGGCATACTCTTTAAACTAAACTCACTGACGGACCGCGATATTATTGATAGGCTTTCGCAGGCCTCAAAAGCCGGAGTGAAGGTAACATTGATTATCAGGGGAATCTGCTGTATTTTGCCGGATATTTCAGGCTTTACCGAAAACATTATAATCAGAAGCATAGTCGGGCGTTATCTTGAGCATTTTAGGACTTATTGCTTTGGAGATGAAGAAAACCTGAAGATATTCATATCTTCCGCCGACTTGATGACGAGAAATACTGAAAGGAGAGTCGAAATAGCCTGTCCGATTTATGACGAGAAAATAAAAATTAGGATTTGGGATATTCTGAAGGCTCAAATGAAAGACAATGTGAAAGCACGGCAGCTGCTTCCGAACGGAGAATATGTGTTGCTTCCCTCAGATTTGAAAGAGCCGTTTGACAGCCAGGAGTATTTCAAGAATGAGGTAATAAACAGCTTAAGAGAGAATAAGCCGCAGAAAAAGGACCTGCTGCAAGATATAAAGCGCCTATTTGGACATAGTTTTAGTCGCTTAGCCGGTCTTGGACGGCATGAAGCTCAGTACTGATTTGCCTTAATTACATAGAAAGAGGAAAAAGGGGGCCGTGCAATTGAAAAAGAGCTATATCCTGGATACGAATGTACTTCTGCAGTCACCATACGCTCTATATGCCTTTGGAGATAACGATGTAATTATACCGGAGGTAGTTCTTGAAGAGCTTGACCGCTTTAAAAAAGAGCCTTCGGAAAATGGTGCGAATGCTCGTGAGGTGGGCAGAATACTTGATTTACTACGTGAAAAAGGCAACTTGACAAATGGGGTCGAACTGCCGGGAGGGGGATGCCTTAGAATTGAACTCAACTTCAGAGATGTCGAGATGCCCGACGGCTGGTCACATGAAAAAGCGGATAACAGAATACTAAAGGTATGCAAAGGACTTGCCGAGCGGAATGAAACGGCGGTTCTTGTTACAAAGGACATTTTTGAGCGCATTAAAGGTTCAATTATTGGAGTTTCAGTCCAGGATTTTCAAAACGAGCAGGTCGTAACTCCCGACTCTCAGTATAGAGGACGATGCGTTTTATATACGAGTACAAAAAAACTGGATGAATTTTTCAAAAAGGGCTCACTGGAGACAAAGCACATCTTTTCGGTCGATGAGGAAACGGGGGAAAAACAGACTGCCGAGCTTATATTAAATGAGTTCGTTGTGCTGCTGAGTGCCGACAGCAATAAGAAATCCGCGCTGGGAAGATTTGACGGCAATCAGCTGGTAGCCTTGAATTATCAGGACGAAAGACCTTTTGGCATAAAGCCCAGAAATGTTGGTCAGCGTTTTATGCAGGAAGCGCTCATGATGAGCGCCGATGATGTGCCTCTTGTAATCGTAAAAGGTGCCGCAGGAACAGCAAAGACCTTTTTCTCTCTGGCGGTTGGACTTCACAGAGTGATTAATCAGAAGAATCCGAGCTTTCGAAAAATACTTGTTTGCCGTCCGAATGTGAAATTCGATGAGGATATAGGCTTCCTGCCCGGAAGCGAGAGCGATAAGTTGGCGCCGTTCATGAGGTCAGTAATTGATAATCTTGAAGTTTTAGTAGACAACGACGAAACGGAAAGATACAGCAGTGAGAGTGAACTGAACGACAAGGTAAATGAGCTGTTTTCGCGTAATATCGTTACCACCGAAGCTATAGCCTACATACGCGGGCGTTCAATACAAAGGACATGGGTAATTATTGATGAGGCCCAAAATCTTACTCCAAAGCAGGTCAAGGGGATTGTTACGCGCGCAGGCAAAGGAACCAAGCTTGTTCTTATCGGAGATCCGGACCAGATCGATCACCCGTATTTGGACAGCCGAACAAACGGGCTGTGTTTCGCATCCGAAAGAATGAAAGGAAGCCCGTTTTGCTGCCAGCTTACAATGAATGACGATGAGTGTGAGCGCAGCCCGCTCGCCTTCGACAGCGCAGTCCGCATGTGACTACTTTTTGTGTTCCCGTTTTGGTTTGAAATCTCGGAAATGAAAGCTGCCCGTGCGCGCGGCTGAGCTTTTTTGACTTAGTCTGCAATACGGGCCATCTTTTTCAATTACTCTCAAGCTGACCAATTGTATTACTCTTATCTTACAGCGCTGTCTGGCTGCTGCAGCACGATTATACACAAGCTTAACAATAACTTGACCCGCAGTTTGTTGAAATTTTCAGCGGCAATGTTATAGTTGACTAAGAGGTGAAGCGTTATGAACAAATATTCTCATATTATGATAGGCGAGCTTATTTACGAATATATTAAAAAAGAACATGGCATACATCTCGAAAAGGAAAGCTTTATAAGAGGAAATGTGATACCTGATTTCAGCTATTATGCAATTGCCCATCCGCATTTTATGAAGCTCAGTTTGGGATATGTACAGGCAGAAATAGAGTCGTTATCTAACACATATGTGGAATCCGCTTTAATTGGCAGTAATTATTCCTTGCGTCTTGGAATAATATGTCATTATTATGCGGATTTCTTTTGCTTTGCCCACAGCAGCGGCTACAAGCAGGTCGTAGTAAACCATCTCAAATATGAACATTTGCTTTACAAATACTTTCAAGACAATTTTGATTCAATAGCGCAGATGAAACTTGCTTTTTCAGGCAATATAGGCAGAAACGCCGATGAAATAAACGAAAAGATGAAATCACTCCATGCCGAATATACAAATACGGAACCGTCTTATAGTGAGGATTTAAATTATGCTCTCTTAGCTTGCGCTGAGACCATATTGTCTTTGACGTATTGCTCATCCAAGTTAATCTCCGAGGAGCCTCTGGAAAACTATAGTAAGGCAGCTGCGGTTTAGTCAGGCTGAAAATATTATCGACAGAACGGAGCGAAAAATGAAGGTTGCATATTTCACAGACACATTTTATCCGGAAATCAACGGTGTTACCAATACGCTTAATAATTTGATGGCCTATCTGAAAAGAACGGGAATCGAATATCTGGTATTCGCGCCCGATTATAATAGCAAGCGAGGAGATTTCGAAGAGTGCGTTATGCGCTTTAAAGGTCTCCCGCCGTTTGTAAATCCGAACAGCCGTCTGGCGCTTCCAAACTACAGAACGGTTCGAAACGCGATTTTAGAATTTGATCCTGACATTATACATATCACCATTGAGCTCGGTATAGGCTTGGTGGGGCTGCGCGTCGCCCGTGAGCTTAATATTCCGATTATAATGAGCTACCACACGAATTTTGACAGCTATTTAAGTTTATACGAATTCGGTCACCTGAAAAAGGGTTACTGGGGTTATATAAAATGGTTTCACAGCTTTGCCAAAGCCAACCTGTGCCCATCCTATGACACTCTCAAAATTGTTGAGAAACAGGGCTTTCAAAATCTCGGAATTTGGTCTCGGGGAATTGACACCTCGTTGTTCAGCCCTGAATTCTATTCTGACGAAGTTCGAAATCGACTTGGCGGGCGTGAAAAAACTATATTTCTCTATGTAGGGAGAATAGCCAGAGAAAAAGGCCTTGATGATTTGGCTGAAGCAATCCGGATAATTAATGTCAAGCACAAGGAAGAGGCCGTTTTTGTCTTTACAGGAGACGGGCCGTATATGAAAGAGCTTAAGGAAATGAACCTTCCAAACGCAGTGTTTACAGGTTTCCTGCAAAGGAAGGAGCTAGCAGAGGTATATGCCAGCGGTGATATTTTCGTTTTTCCCTCGGGGACAGAAACCTTTGGCAACGTCATACTTGAGGCCATGAGCAGCGGGTTACCCGTTGTCTGTACCGATTCCGGCGGCATAACAGATGTCACTTCGCATCTTGAAAACTCATATGTGTGCAAGTACCGGCACGCGGAAAGTCTCGCCGGTGGTATGAAGGCGCTGCTCAATAGTCCGGAACTAAGGAGCAAGCTACGTCGCGGCGGTCTTGAAACCGCTGCCACGCGAAGCTGGGATTATATCAATGACGAGCTGATTAACCAGTATGAAACGGTTTTGGGAAAATCAGTAGGTATTAAAAGCCTCGCAGGCTAATCAAAAAAGGCTGAAAATATTGGAGGAAATTCAGAGCATGAAAATAGCGATTGCAGGAACAGGTTATGTGGGGCTGGTTACTGGGGTTTGCCTTGCCCATGTCGGACATAAAGTTGTTTGCATCGATTCGGATAAGCCTAAAATAGCGGCACTTAACAGCAGAAAATCTCCGATTTTTGAGGCTGGGGTTGAAGAGCTTATGGAAAGTTGTAAAGACAGGCTCGATTATACCTGCGACTATGAGGCCGCGTATCGTGACAGCCAAGTTATTTTTATTTGTGTCGGAACTCCGGAACGCGGAGACGGCTATGCTAACCTCAGATACGTTTATGAAGCCATTGAACAAATAGCCAAATTTGTTGCAGCCGACTGTGTTGTAATTGTAAAATCCACAGTTCCCATCGGAACCAACGACAAACTGGAAAAGCTACTACATACAAAGCTAATAAACCCCGTGAACATTCAGGTCGCTTCAAATCCCGAATTTCTATCTCAGGGAACAGCCGTGCGTGATATGCTGCATGGTTCCCGTATCGTTATCGGGGTAGAAAATGAGTACTGTGAAAACGTGCTGCGGCAAGTTTACTCGGGATTTGATGCTCCTCTGATTGTAACCGACAGACGTTCGGCTGAAATGATAAAGTACGCTTCAAATAATTTTCTTGCGTTAAAAATATCGTTTATTAACGAAATAGCCAATCTTTGTGAAATGGTCGATGCCGATGTCGACACGGTGGCCTTCGGAATGGGTCTTGACAGCCGTATCGGAGATAAATTTCTGCGTTCCGGTATCGGATACGGTGGTTCCTGCTTTCCCAAAGACACAAAGGCTCTGCACTGGCTGGCAAAGTATCACGACTATGAAATCAAGACAGTCAAAGCGGCAATCGAGGTCAATGAAAATCAAAAGCTGAAGCTTATAAAGAAGGCAAGAAAGTATTACAAAAGCCTGGAGGGCCTGACTGTCGCTGTACTCGGACTTACGTTCAAACCGGATACAGACGATCTCAGAGACGCGCCCTCTCTTCAAAATATACCGATTATTCTGGACGACGGAGCCAAAGTCAAGGTCTGGGATCCAGCCGGATGTGAAAACTTTAAAGCGCTGTATCCGAACGAAGTGAACTATTGCAATTCAATTGAACAAGCAATCGAAGGTACTGATATCTGCTTTATCATGACGGAATGGAGAGAGATCAGAGAGTTTGAGCTACGAAAGTATGCTGATTTGATGCAGCATGCGATTGTTATTGACGGTAGAAACTGCTACAGTCCAAAAGATGCCCACAACGCCGGGATTGTCTATGATTCCATTGGAAGAAAGACGGTTATCTGAATTTAAGTCAGGCCTTGTTGCCAAAAAATGTGAGTATGCCGGCTCATACCCTGCAGATAGGCTGGCGTAATTTTCTCCTTTGTACTTCGGTATCCAAATTCCCGATCCCTATTACGATTACTAGTAAGGGAGCCCGACGAAATTTTGCTAAAAACCCAGCCTGAAACGTAAGTTCCAGACTGTTTTTTGTGTTATGGTGGTGACGGATGGGATCGATCCGCCCAACTTCAGAGCGTCGGTCAGACGCTCTGACAAAGTATCGAGCGTACATCCTCCAACAAGTTTCCGTTTGTTGAGAGCCGGTTTTTGTCGGCGCGCTGTTTTTATTCCAGTTCAAACGCACCTGTATACAGCTGATAATAATTTCCCCTTGCTTCAATGAGCTGGTCATGGCTTCCTCGCTCAATGATCCTGCCATGCTCCAGAACCATTATAACGTCGGCATTGCGCACAGTGGACAGGCGGTGGGCAATAACAAATACCGTACGGCCGTTCATCAGCGCGTCCATGCCCTTTTGCACGATGGCTTCGGTTCTCGTGTCAATAGAGGAAGTGGCTTCATCCAGTATCATGACCGGAGGATCGGCGACAGCAGCGCGGGCAATGGATATGAGCTGCCGCTGCCCCTGCGAAAGTCCGCTGCCGTCGCCTTCGAGAACGGTACTATAGCCGTTCGGCAGCATGCGTATGAAATTATCTGCGTTTGCGAGCTTCGCGGCGGCAATGCATTCCTCATCCGTAGCATCCAGCTTGCCGTATCTGATGTTGTCCATAACAGTGCCGGTGAAAAGGTTGACATCCTGCAGGACAATGCCCAGAGAACGGCGCAGGTCAGCTTTTCTAATTTTGTTGATGTTGATATCGTCATAGCGGATTTTTCCGTCCGCGATATCATAAAAACGGTTTATCAGGTTAGTGATTGTGGTTTTACCGGCTCCGGTAGCTCCGACAAGAGCTACCTTCTGCCCGGGCTGAGCATACAGGCTTATGTTATGGAGCACGAGCTTATCGGGCTCATATCCGAAGTCGACGTCGTCAAAGACGATTTTACCCTCCATTTTGGTATAGGTAAGAGAACCGTCGCCGTGCGGATGCTTCCAGGCCCACATATCGGTGCGCTCCGCGCATTCCCTAATTTCTCCGTTTTCCTCTCTGGCGTTTACGAGAGTGACATAGCCGTCGTCCTTTTCGCTCTCCTCATCCAGAAAGTCAAAAATCCGCGACGCGCCGGCGAGAGCCATAATTACCATGTTAAACTGCAGTGAGACTTGTCCAATGGGCATTATGAAGCTGCGGGACATGGTGAGAAAGGACACAATTGCGCCGATTGTCAGAACATTTATACCCGTCAGACTGAGATTTTTCAGTCCGAATATAGCCATCGCGCCTCCGACTATAGCAATCAGAACATACAGCATATACCCCATGTTGCCCACGACCGGCATGGTGATATTTCCGTAAATATTGGCTTTGGTGGCGCTGCGGCAAAGCTCCTCATTCTTTTTATCAAAGCCCTCTTCGGTCTTGCCCTCGTGACAGAATACCTTAATTACCTTCTGACCGTTAATCATTTCTTCAATATAGCCGTTTACATCACCTATGGACTGCTGCTGCTTCATAAAGTGAACGCTGCTTTTTCCTACAATGAATCTGATTGTTTTAAGAAGAACAAAGGTAAACAGCACCACAAAGACCGCAAGTCCAACGCTGAGAAACAGCATAGCAATAAACACAGCCACCATTGTGACAATCGAGGAAAACATTTGCGGCAGGCTCTGTGAAATCACCTGGCGGAGCGTATCCGTGTCATTTGTGTAATGACTCATGACGTCGCCGTGGGTGTGAGTATCGAAATATTTCACCGGCAGTGTCTGCATATGGGCGAACATTTCGTCGCGTATGCGTTTCAGAGTACCCTGAGAAATTACAACCATCATTCGATTATATAACAGGGTGCAGAGCGCACCCAAAAGATAAATGCAGCCCATGATTACCAACGCTTTCAGGAGGTTTGAAAAATCGGGGTTTGCGCTGCCGAGCAGGGGAATGATGTGTTTGTCAATAAGTGTGCGAATGAACAGCGACGACGCAGCGCTTGCGGCCGCACTCAGGAGTATACATGCGACAACCAGCACAAGCTGCAGCTTATATCGCGCCATGTATGAAAACAGTCTTTTAATCGTGCCGGGCTTAAAACGCTTAACGGGAGGCTTTGTATGAGCACTCTTTCTGGGGTTCATCTGCCGGCTTTCCACTTTACTCATCAATGACGCCTCCTTTGCTCTGAGACTCGTAGACCTCTCTGTAGATTTCGCAGGTTTTCAGCAGCTCGTCATGCCTTCCGACCGCGTTTATACTACCGTCGTCAAGCACAATGATTTTGTCAGCGTCCTGAACGGAGCTTACGCGCTGCGCAATGATTATCTTTGTCGTATCGGGGATTTGCTCTTTGAACGCATGCCTTATCAGTGCGTCGGTTTTTATATCGACAGCACTGGTCGAGTCGTCGAGTATCAGTATTTTCGGCTTTTTCAGAAGGGCTCTTGCAATACAAAGCCGCTGCTTCTGCCCACCCGAGACATTGGCTCCGCCCTGCTCGATAAAAGTATCATACTTATTCGGAAACTCCTGAATGAAACCGTCTGCCTGCGCGAGTTCGCAGGCTCTTTTCATATCCTCGTCGCCAGCGTTTTCGTTGCCCCAGAGAAGATTGTCCTTGATAGTGCCGGAAAACAGGATGTTTTTTTGCAGCACCATCGCGACCTGATTGCGAAGAGCTTCAATGTCGTAACTGCGGACATCAACGCCGCCGACCGAAACGCTTCCGCTTATCACATCATAAAGGCGGGGAATAAGCTGTACGAAGCTGGACTTTGAAGAACCGGTGCCGCCCAAGATACCGACTGTTTCGCCTGAAGCAATGGATATGCTGACATTGTCAATGACCGGCTTATCGGTCTTTCTCGCATAGGAAAAGGTTACGTTTTCAAACGCAATAGAGCCGTCTTTCACATCGAATACGGGGTTGTCGCAATTTTTCAGGTCGCTCTCTTCATCCAGAACTTGTACAATGCGCTCCGCGGAGGAGCGGGAGATTATTATCATGACGAAGACCATGGAGAGCATCATTAGGCTCATCAGAATCTGCATGGTATAAGTAAAAAGGCTTGTCAGATCGCCGGTGGAAAGGCCGAGCGCGGGATTGTTGCCGCTGGCGACGATAGCTTTCGCGCTGAGCCACGAAATTAAAATCATGGCCGTATAAATGCATACCTGCATGAGAGGCATATTGAAGGCCAGAATTTTCTCCGCTGAAGTGAAATTTTTGAAAATTGCCTGCGAAATCTTGCCGAATTTCCTATCCTCATGATCTTCTCTGGTAAAAGATTTTACGACCCTTATTCCGTGGAGATTTTCCTGCACCACGTTGTTGAGCTTATCATAGGTCCTAAAGACGCGCTCGAAAATGGGGTGAACGGAGATGGTAATGTACCATAGGCCGAATCCGAGCACAGGAATAATAACCAGAAAAATCAGAGAAATTTTTATATTGATATGAAAAGCCATAATAAGAGCGCATATCATCATAACTGGGCTGCGGACAGCTAAGCGAATTACCATCATGTATGCGTTCTGCACGTTCGTGACATCGGTGGTCAGGCGGGTGACAATGCTTGCAGTAGAAAATTTGTCAATATTGGAAAATGAAAATTTCTGGATATTGTAAAAGATGTCGTGCCGAAGATTCTTCGCGAAGCCGGCTGACGCAATTGCTGAGCTGCGCCCCGCGAGAGCACCTGTAATAAGGGATAGAACAGCGCAGAGAACAAGTGCCAGCCCGATTTCCAGTATATACGATATGTCTTTTTTATTGACACCGTAGTCAATCAGATATGCCATTAAGGTTGGAATCGCAATCTCCAGAATGGATTCAAATATTACGAATACGGGCGCTAATACTGAATCCTTTTTGTACTCCCTAACGCTTTTTAAAAGCTTCTTTATCATAGACATTCTCCTTGAAAACTTACCTTCTGAATTAAAACAGCTTAATTGCTAGAGATATTTTCTTTCATTCTTTTTATATAAGAGTGCATTACTTCCAGCTCTTCAGCCGTAAAGCCATCCGTAAGCATGCGCTCCATCCTGTCGGCATCCTCTTTCAGAATCCCGCATACGCCCTCCGCTTTTTCTGTAAGGACAATTTTTTTCAGGCGCGCGTCCTGACTGTCCGGCAGTCTTTGAATAAGTCCTTTTTGCTCCATCAGACTCAGCACATTCGATACTGTGGACCGGGTTATGTTAAAGTGGTCTTCGATGTCTTTTTGATAGACATCTTTTCCTTCCTTTGCACTTCTGCTCAGAAAGCCTATAATCCAGCCATTGTTCCCGGTTATCTTATCAATTTCGTCTCTGCAGTAAGAAAATTCGAAGTAGCGCTTAATCATGTTGCTAAGCG
This sequence comes from Oscillospiraceae bacterium, assembly GCA_041891555.1. Classification (GTDB taxonomy): domain Bacteria; phylum Bacillota; class Clostridia; order Oscillospirales; family Oscillospiraceae; genus UBA2658. Next base: position 4,463 of record JASDTK010000191.1, on the reverse strand, counting down.
CGCGAAGTTCCAAGCCGATTCTTATATCTTCCATGCTTCCCCTCACTTTCAACTAAATTGTTGTATATAAAACTGTTGCATATAAAACAATTTTGTATTATAGCATGATATATATAAGCTGTAAAGATGGGTGAGCTAATAGCTGCGTTAAAAATTCGGAAAATTGATTCGGCAACGATTGTCATTGTTTGCATGTTTTCTGCTTGATAGTGGAATCTTTTTTCGAAAAAAACTCCCCCGCCGCAATCTGATACTACGACGGGAGAGCTTTTTATGCAGCGCCTATTTTTCACAGAGTTCTGCACTTTGATACTTTGCTTTTTTGTGTTTTTATTCACTGAAGGGCGGAACGTCGATTATGACATCGCTAAGCGGGAAGGTGCAGCACGGATGTATATAGCCGAACTGATAATCGGCCAGACGTCTGCCATCCACGGATTGAGGCACATAGACCTCTCCGCTCACCAGTCTGGAATGGCACCATCCGCATATACCGCTGCGGCAATGGGCGGGAGTTGCTACGCCGTTGTGCTCCAAGGTAACCAGCAGAGTGTCGTTTGCGCTACAGGCCATTTTCTTTTCCTCGCCGCAGATTATTGCGGTGAGTTCAAACTTGTCGCCCTTGCACCCCGGATAGGCGGAGTCCTTAGCGGGATTTCTGTATTCGCCGAAGAGCTCGTGACGAATGAACTTTTCTCTCAGACCCAGTGACGCAATTTCCTTATCAACGAAATTATACATTGCCTGCGGTCCGCAGATAAAGAGCGAATAGTCACAGTCTGCGGGCGCGTATTTTTTAATTATATCCGATGTAATAAAACCCTGCTCGCAGCCCTCCGCGGGCACGTCGCTGAGAACGTTCACCAGCCTGAAGCGGCTGCTTTTTGCCTGAAGCTTTTCAAACTCTTCCTGAAAAAGCGCATCCTCCATGCTTCTGCTGCCGTATATGAGGGTGAGGTCGGCGTCCTCCATACCGTCGGCAATTGCCTTAGCCAGTGAAAGGAAAGGCGTTATGCCGCTTCCACCGGCAATGCCGACAAGCTTTTCAGCGTCGCGCAAGGGTTCATAGGTGAACTGGCCGAGCGGCCCGGACGCTACTACTTTTGTGCCGACAGCCCATTTATCCAAAATATATTGGGATGCCAGACCGTCGTCCACCCGTTTAATCGTCAGCATATATTTACATTCAAGGGCTTCCTTGGGAGACGACGAAAGGGAATAGGGGCGCGTCAACACGGCGCTGCCTATGGTGAGGGAGATAGCCAAATATTGTCCGGCACTGAAATAAGCCAGAACCTCGGTTCCTTTTTCCTTATCCGGTATTAAGATATAGCTCTTCGTGTCCCCTGAGCGCTCGATCACCTCGGCCACCTTCAAATACTGACACTTGGGGTGAAGTGCCGTAGCAAGCTCGTTAGCCTTGTACGAGCTTAATGGAGGAAGAGGTTTCGCCGGTGCCACCTCGACCTTCTGCTGTCTTGTTGGGACGACCTTCAAAAAGTCCATTTTTTTCAGAGAATGTACACTCGGTTTTGACATCTCAGTTACCCCCTTTAACTTTATTAACTACGCGTTTGCCGACCGTATCTCCCGTGACATATGCGCTGCTGTAGCCGTCGCCGCGGACTGCGTGACCGCCGCAGAAGCTCAGGCCGCTGATGGTGTACTCGTCTTTTTCACAGGAAATACGGGACAAGAGGTTATCCCAGCCGGAGAGCTTGTATCCGTAGATTGTGCCCTCGGGCGTGCCGAGATAATGAGCGAAGGTAACAGGAGTCGCAACGGAAATCTCTTCGATATGAGGCATGATGGAGAAACCCATTAGCTTTTCGTAATCCGTGATGTATTTGCGCGCGATCTCGTCTTTGTATTTTTTATAGTCCTCCGGCTTCATATCCGCCGATAGATCGGAGCCGAATAGCGGTATTGTAAAGAACATTGTGCAGGTTCCCTCAGGAGAGCTGTCCGGTATGACCTTGTTGAGACAGTTGACGATATAAATGCCGTCGCTTTGACGGTTATCGTACTGCTTGCGCGGATTGGCGTCACCCATGACGAACACGGTATAGTCCTCAATACCCAGTTCCTCCGCCGTGCAGTCCAGCCCGAGGTAAATCGTGGCGACTGATATGCCGAACTCCCTGGCGTTTGCAAGCTTAAGATCGGTCTGTGGAATTTTACCGGGTTCGGACATATTGAATACGTTGTGCGGCATTACATTTGAGATTACTTCCTTGGCGTACAGCTTTTTTCCGTTGGCAACAACTCCGCACACCGCGCCTTCTTCATTGTAAAGGAACTGCGTGACCTCGCTGTTGTACCAGATCTGACCGCCGGAATCCAGTATCACCTTTGAAAGGGACAGCGACAACTCATGAGAACGCTTATATGGCATGGCAGCGCCATCGACGACGTAGGTGTTAAGCATACTCAGAAAATGCATGGCGTTGAGTTCATCAGTCGGAACCCCGAGATAGCCCCAGTAGGTGTTTATGATGTTTTGAGCCTTTTTGGGCATACCGAGCGCATTCATAACGTCTTCGACAGAGTGAGATGCCACCCGCATGAAATCTCCGTGCTTGAGCATCATTGTCAGGCCGTTGGGCTTGCCCTTCATTCTGGTTATGTAAGCCAGCGCATCGTTATTCTTTTTCACAAGATCGAAGAGAGCTCGTACACTGGTTCTGCAGCCAGGAACTGCTTTTTCCATCGAATCGCAGAATTCTTCTATTCCGGCCTTCAGCGTTACGTCATAGCCGTCCTTACCTTTAACAATTGCCCGGAAGGTGTTATGCTCATAACGCCAGTCGATTTTCACGCCTAGCTCATCAAATATTTTGTAGATTAAATCCGGGTTTTCCGCCGTTCCTACACTTGCAAGCTCATGCAGGGAAGGCTCAAACTCGAAACGTCCGCGCTTGAAGCTGGTCGCACAGCCGCCGGGAAGATTGTGCTTTTCCAGCAGTAGCGTGCGCAGTCCTTTTTTTGCTGTCGTCGCGGCGGCAACAAGTCCGGCATTGCCAGCTCCGACAACAATAACATCTAACATTTTGTCCATATAGCATCTCCTTTTACCTTTGTGGTATTACCATACATCTATAATCATAACCCGTTATACTATCATATTCAAGAGGTCACATAATAATTCAGTATTATTGTTAGATACAACTTGACTTCAGAGTAATATTGCTATAATATCTGAGTTGAAATTTACGTGGTATTACCAAGCGAAATATAAATGCAGGTGGTTTTATGGGTTTTCAGAAAATTAGCACGCTGTCCCTGACCGATTTATTCGTCCAGCAGATAGAAAACATGATTCTTTCCGGTGAGCTTGAAGTGGGAGAACAGCTTCCGTCTGCAAGGGACCTTTCCGCAAAGATGGGAGTGAGCCGCCCTGTGATTTCGGCCGGAGTTGTCGAGCTGGAAAAGCTGGGCTTTGTTGAAATACATCCGCGTCAGGGCATTTTTGTGAGCGACTACCGCCGGAAGGGTACGCTTGAAACACTGATTGCAATTATGCGTTATAACGGCGGAGCCATGCGCAGAAACGAGGTCAGATCTCTGCTGGAAACAAGGGATGCTCTGGAATGCCTGTGTGTACGATTGTTGGTCGAAAAAGCAACGGATGAGGAGCTGAGCTCTCTGGCTCCGATACTTGACAGCATCCAATTGGCGAAGGACAACGAAGAGGCTGCGGAACGAGTTTTTCACTTCCACCATGAAATGGCAGTGCTTTCGGGAAATGTGCTTCTCCCGCTGATGTATTATTCGTTCCGTCCGGAGAGCGTCTACCTATGGTCGATTTCCTGCAAATATAGCGGTATCCAGCCCCTGTATCAAATCAAGCTTGAGCTTTTCAAGTCGCTGCTCAACCGCGATATTGAAAGCGCGCAGAAACAAATCAATACCCTCATGTCTCGGGCAATCGAAAATTTGCCTATATACGGTTCCTGAGTCCATATTTCCATATACACACCCCACGCGCACAAAATTAAGATATAGTCATTACATTTTTGCCGCTGCAAAGATTTCGGTTCACAGCCTGCAGTGTGCTATTAAGAGGAGTCCGGATAAGCTCTCAAGCTGACTCGCGGAGAAAACCATATAGGTGTTAGAAAAAGCGTTAGAAAAAAGCTGAAAATGATTAGATGAGACAAAAGTAAAAAGCCTTGTAACCATTGAGATTACAAGACTTTAAGATGGTGGAGACGGACGGGATCGAACCGTTGACCTTCTGACTGCCAGTCAGACGCTCTCCCAGCTGAGCTACGCCCCCGAGTGTTCTGCGGCTTAATCCGCCGCAAGAGGTATACTAACAGATTTTATTAATATTGTCAATAATCTTTAAGCTCAAACAATATAAACGGTTTTCGGGACGGGAAATATAAGTCGAGTCCCATCCCGAAATTCGTCGGTTCTCATTAATCAGCGACTCTTCGGTTTGCCGCCAAGGTTTAGCT
>JASDTK010000190.1:11362-17226 GCA_041891555.1 Oscillospiraceae bacterium | reverse complement strand
GTGCGGCGGTTATGTTTTTACAGAATTTCAGCAATATTTTCTGCCTACTGTAAGGAAAAAGGCAATATGTACCTGAAATGAACCTCCCCAATGTTATAAATACCCAGTGGTAAAAGGGCGGAGTGCGGCTCTGCCCACTTATTAAACGGGGAGGAATATTTTTGAAGAGAGTAGGTCAAAAAAAAGTTTTGTCTTTTGTACTTGTGATTGTTATGCTCACAAGTCTGTGCGGTTTCTACGTACAGGCAGAAGACACCGTTGGTAATCAGCCGGAGCTGTCTGCCGAAACGGAAGGTCAGGATACCGGACAACAAAGCGCGGCAGTTGAAGCCGATAATTCTGAGGAACAGGACTCTGTGGATTCCGTTGAACAGAGTCTCGAAGATTCTGAGGAACAGGACCCCGGGGATTCTGAGGAACAGGACTCTGTGGATTCTGAGGAACAGGACTCTGTGGATTCCGAGGAACAGGATCTCGGGGATTCTGAGGTACCTGCAGTGCTTACCGCTCAGACAATAAGCTGTACAGCTTCCGACGGCGCTTATATTGCTATCAGCGGCAGTTTGCCCGAAGGAGCGTATGTCACAGCGGCTGCGGTGACCGTTGAACTGGATGAAGGAGAAGTTCTCGCAGCATACGACATCACCATCCATTACGCGGACGGTTCCGAGTTCCAGCCAGCCGAGGGCGGTGCTGTTCAGGTGAGCATCAGCTCCCCCGTGATTGAGCAGGCCGTAAGCGACGGCGCCGGTGATATTTCCGTCTACCATATGGAAACCGAAGACGCTGCACCGGAGGAGATTGCGCCAGACTGCACAAACGAAGATTCAGTCAGCTTCACCGCCGACAGCTTCTCAATCTATGTTATTACCAGTTCAACCGGAACATTCGGAAACACAGGATTTATTGAGGGGCCCAGCATAGTGAAGGTCGGAGCAGTCATCGATTTGAAATCCGATAACGCTAATTATCCCACCACACGAAATCATAGTTGGAAAAGCTCAGATAATCTCAAAGCAACCGTATCAGGCTCCGGAAGCAACGCGACCGTAACCGGCTTATCCCCCGGGGACGTCACCATCACACACACATTCCAGAGAAAAAGCGGCTACAGCGGCTGGAAGGACGCCAGTGATTCAAAAGCCATAACGGTCATTGCCCCCTCTGTAACCGTAACGCAGGGCGCTGTCAGCGGTGCGACTGTCCAGCTTATTGCAACACCGTCGTACTTCACAAGCACCCCAGACATTGTCTGGAGCATTACGTCCGGGAGCGTGAATGCCGCAGTCGGCGCGGCGACGGGTCTCGTAACCTGGAGTGGCGGGGCAGCCCCTAATGCCCAAGTAACCGTGATGGCCACCGCCACCTCCGGGAGTGAGAGTGCTTCCGGCAGCATCACGCTCACCAACACCAAGTACACTGTAACCTATAATGACGGCGTCAGCGGCACCACTCTCCCAAATGTTCCGACCGACAGCGGCAACTATTACTCAGGCTCAACCGTAACCGTGGTGGGACCGGGCAGCATGACCCGCAACAATTACACTTTCGCCGGTTGGAGAAATGCTTCAAATACATATTATTATACCGGCGATACCTTTGAAATTACCGGAAACACAACGCTCACCGCGGTATGGATCGAAAACAGCAAGCGGTTCAATCATATCGACGTCGAGCTTTCCGGAGTCCTGACTGTTGAGTATCGGGAAAACGATACAGTCGTGGGTGTAAAGCACTATAATCTCACTGTTTCCAGCCCGCAGGTAAAGGTTGACAGTGGTTCTTGGGACAGCACACCGGACACAACCAGTTCAACAGAGTTCAGGTTTCTGAATCTGTATTCCTCTCTCACCTCAAAAATATACATTAAGTGCAACGTTACCGCCGTGAATAGGGATGATGCAAGCGATACCTTTACCAAAGAGCTGAGTCTTTTGTATGACGGGGCCACAGCTGCGGGCGCGGCAGCCATCTTCAGGGCAAATGCTCTCTGCCCCGACCATTCCGGACTTGACTTTGTTATCAGCGAAAGCGAAATTGAGAACACTTTGATGTACAGCTACGGAGTGCAGTACGCCTATTATACGAGTACGGACGGCGGTACTCCAACGCTCGACGGAATAGGAGTCTCTTCAAGCTTCGGACCTGTTGCCAGCGCTCCCTCGCCGGCTGATATACTATCGTCGGCGTCAGGCACTTCAGCCTATAATTCAAATACCTATGCGAAGGGCACGGCCGAAACTGACGTTACCTCTACCGGTTCGTTTGCGGCGGGCGACCTCGTCTTTACCGTGAAATATTATCGCAGCTATACGACGCCTGTTACCGTAACTCACACTGTAAGCTACACATGGAGCGGCAGTTACCCAAGCGATGCCGTGCTTCCAGTTTCAGCAAACTACAAAGCCGGTGACCCCGTAACAATTGCTTCAAGTCCGACAACCTCAATTTCCAACTGGATTTTCAACGGCTGGACGATTGGCGGCACCACCGCTGCGAACTTCTCTATGGGTGACGCAGATGTGACTATCGTCGGGAGCTGGAGCAGCGGCTATATTCCTCCTCCGCCTCCTCCCGATAGCCCCTACACCGTTAAATATGACCCCGGCGCTCACGGCGCCTTTAACGAACAGTCCTATAGCAAGTCATACGGCGAGGGTACTCCCGCTTTTCAGGGCGCTCCGACAGGAGAAGACGGCTGGACCTTCATCGGCTGGAGTCCCGTTGTTGACCCGACCGTAACAGGCAATAAAACCTATGTTGCACAGTGGCAGGTTAACGAAACCCCTCCAACCATTATTCCCGATTCTCCGGCACCTCTCGTTCCGTCTCCTGTTCCGGAAACACCCATCCCTGAAAACCCGGTTCCCGGCGCGGTCGCTCCCGTAACAGCTCCAACAAATACTCCGCAGACAGGCGACAGCAGCAATATTCTGCTTTTGGCTCTGCTTGCCGTTTTCAGTGCGGCGGGGCTTGGCACTGTAGGTATACTTACGAGAAAGAAAAAGCGCGGCAAGTAAGCACGGACTAACATCGCGTGAAAAAGATAAACGGCGTAAGGGTCTCCCTTGCGCCGTTTATCAGACGGAGGAATTATTAATGAAAAAAATGCTGCGCTCGCTGCTGATAGTTATCCTTTCCGCCATACTGATCTGGAGCCTTGCAAGCATCGGAATGACAGTGGACGATTATAAAAAAGCCGACGAAATCTATGAAAAAAGCCGCTCTGAGAACTTTCACATTTCGGAGAGCACTTCCGAAATTCCCGTGTCCGACATAGCGGAAGAATACTTCCCGGAAGTAAGAGTCGATTTCAAAGCCTTGACAAAGACTAATCCCGACGTTATCGGCTGGCTGTGGATACCCGACACGGAAATCAATTTTCCTTTGCTCCGTGCGGCGGACAACTGGAAATATCTGAACCTCAGCTATAATTTGCAGCGGACAAATTCGGGCAGCATTTTCATGGATTTCAGGAATTCACAAAATTTCAGCGATGACAGCACTGTCATATACGGTCACAACATGAAATCGGGCGGAATGTTTGGCAGGCTCAAGGACTTTGGCAATACGGATTACCTAACGGAGCACCCGGACCTCTATATTTTCACGCAATCGCGAGTTCTTAAATACCGCATTTTTGCCGCCTATAAAACGGAGGCGGACAGTCAGAGCTACACCCGTTCTTTTTCAAAGGAATTCAGCTTTGAGGATTTTATTGCCTATATAAAAGACAGTGCCGCGGAAAACTGCTCTTCCCCGCCTGAGGGTGCTGTACCTATAATCACGCTGTCCACCTGCACCTCCGTACAGCGAAACGGGCGCTTTGTCGTGCACGCATATCTTTCCGCTTCAAAAAATACGGAGGATTCTTCTCCGGACAGCAAAACGGAGTAGGGTTTTATCCCTGCTCCGTTTTAATTTTATATTACTTGAGTTCCCATTTCCAATTGAGGACTTCCGGCAGGTCCATGCCGTACTCGGTGATATGCTGCTTATGCTCAACGAGCCTGTCCTTCATCTGCTGTACAAGCGACGCTCCGCGGTTTCCGAGCTGCGGCAGACGGTAAACGACGTCGATGACGAGGTGGAACCTGTCGATATCGTTTTGCACACGCATATCGAAGGGAGTCGTTATCGTGCCCTCCTCCTTGTAGCCACGGACGTGCAGATTCTTGTTGTGTCTGCGGTAGGTCAGCTCGTGAACGAGGGTCGCATAGCCGTGGAAGGCAAAGACTATGGGCTTGTCCTTTGTAAAGAGCATATCATAGTCGTCGTCGGTCATGCCGTGGGGATGCTCTGCGCGCGGCTGCAGTCGCATGAGGTCAACGACGTTTATAACTCTAATCTTCACATCCGGCAGAGCTTCACGCAGTATTGTCACAGCGGCAAGTGTCTCAAGCGTCGGCGTGTCGCCGCAGCAGGCCATGACGACGTCCGGCTCCGAGCCCTGATCGTTTGACGCCCATTCCCAGATACCGATGCCTTGAGTGCAGTGCTTGACCGCCTGTTCCATCGTCAGCCACTGCGGACGGGGGTGCTTTGAGGAAACTATGACATTCACATAGTCGCGACTTCTCAGGCAATGGTCGACTGTTGAGAGCAGGCAGTTTGCGTCCGGCGGCAGATAGAGGCGCACCACATCTGCCTTTTTGTTCGCAACATGGTCAAGGAAGCCCGGGTCCTGATGCGTGAAGCCGTTATGATCCTGCTGCCAGACATTTGAGGACAGGATGTAGTTCAGTGACGCGATGCTCTGTCTCCACGGGAGCTGATTGCAAACCTTTAGCCATTTTGCGTGCTGTGAGAACATGGAGTCTACAATTCTGATGAAGGCCTCGTAGCTGTTGAAAAAGCCGTGGCGTCCGGTGAGCAGGTAGCCCTCCAGCCAGCCTTCGCACATGTGCTCTGAAAGCATGGAGTCCATGACCCTGCCGTCGGGAGCCAGAAATTCGTCGTCCTTGTTTCTCTCGGCGTTCCACGCCCTGTTAGTCGTTTCGAAAACCTTTGTCAGCCTGTTCGACATCGTTTCGTCCGGTCCGAAAATGCGGAAGTTGCGGCTGTCCTCGTTGAGCCTGAAAATATCCCTTACAAAGCCGCCCAGCTCCGACATATCCTGCGCGTTTACCGCGCCTGGAGCGGGGACCTCGACCGCGTAATCGCGGAAGTCCGGCATGCGCAGGTCGCGCAACAAAAGCCCCCCGTTTGCGTGGGGGTTTGCGCCCATGCGACGGCTGCCCTTCGGCGCAAGCGCCGCAATTTCGGGACGCAGCCTTCCGTTGTCGTCAAAAAGCTCCGTCGGTCTGTAACTCGTGAGCCAGCCCTTAAGCAGCTCAAGATGCGAGGGGTCGTCCATAAGGAGCGGTACCTGATGAGAGCGGAACGAACCTTCGATTTTGTTTCCCACGACCTCCTTAGGGCCTGTCCAGCCCTTCGGCGAACGCAGGACTATCATCGGCCACCTTGCCCTCTCTTTGTTGCCCTTTTCTCTCGCGTTTTTGCGTATTTTGAGTATATCTGAAACTGCCGTGTCCAGAGTTTTCGCCATTAGCGCGTGCATCTTCATCGGGTCGTCGCCCTCGACGAAATACGGCTTCCAGCCGCAGCCCTCAAAGAACTTCTGCACTTCCTCATGCGAAATGCGTGAAAATACGGTCGGATTGCTGATTTTGAAGCCGTTGAGATGCAGAATGGGCAGCACGGTTCCATCGGTTACGGGATTTATAAATTTGTTGGAATGCCACGCCGTCGCGAGCGGGCCCGTTTCTGCTTCTCCATCACCGACAACGCAGGCCGCAATAAGGTCGGGATTATCCATGACGGCGCCGAAATATGTTTATGTATATGTATGTATACATGTATAT
>JASDTK010000190.1:0-11352 GCA_041891555.1 Oscillospiraceae bacterium | reverse complement strand
GCATGCGCGAGGCTGTAGCCGAGCTCACCGCCCTCGTTTATGGAGCCCGGCACTTCAGGCGCTACATGAGAGGAGGTTCCGCCGGGGAATGAGAACTGCTTGAAGAGATTTTTCATGCCCTCCAAGTCCTGACTGATATTCGGATAGGTTTCACTGTAGCTGCCGTCCAGCCAGTCCTGCGCGATCATGGCGTTGCCGCCGTGACCGGGGCCGGGGATCTAGATCATATCCAAATCAAATTTATTGATTGCGCGGTTCAGATGAGTATAGATGAAATTCTGCCCGGGTACGGTGCCCCAGTGACCGACTATTTTCTTTTTGACGTGTTCGGGCTTCAGTTCTTCCTTTAAAAGCGGATTGTCCAGCAGATAGAGCTGACAGGCCGCAAGATAGTTTGCAGCGCGCCACCATGCGTCCATCCTTGTAAGCAGTTCATTGGTAATGGGTGATTTTTTCATTTTCTTAGCTTTATCCATAGGTCATCATCCTTTCTGAAAAACGGATCAACTCTGAGACAGCTGTTTTATTATTACCCCTTAACCAATATATAACACAGTCTATATCGCAAATAAAGCAATATTTTACTATTGTATCATACGTTACATTCATTTCGTATGATTATAAAAAAATACGCGCCTTAAATCGGAAAACTTGTTCCTATCGGCGCGTTCTGAGCAATATTAAAAATTTTATAAAAAAGCATCCCCCGTGGAGGCTTGCGGCGCAAAAAAGACGGTGCTATACTTTAAATTGTAATTCAAACTCCTTTAACTCCTTATCATGTGTCTTCCAACCGAAAAGAGAGCGGCCGGCAGAACCGCTCTCTTTTCGTATGTTTCTTTGCTCAGAACCCGCGATACCTGTCGGGTCTGAGCATTTTTTCATCCTTCATGGCGCGGTGAACCTGTTCCAGCAGTCTGTCTCTGTCCTCGGGAAGCGTTCCCTTAAGGACAAGCCGGTTCGAGGCGTGGTTGCTTCTTATAACGCAGTCCTTTGCGCAGTTTGCGTTTGTCAGGATAAGCTCAAGCTCGCGCATTACGTCCTGTGTGGTCAGCGGCTCGAATTTCCCCGTTTGAATGTCCTCCGATATCGAAGAGCCCGGAGCTATCATAAGCGTCATGAGCCCCACATAAGAGGCGCTCATCTCACCTATCATCTTCCCCGTTTCGACGGCGTGTTCCTCCATTAGCTCACGCCCGCCGAGTCCCGAAATAAAGGTCACGGAGACGGGTATGCCCGCAGTCTCAGCTCGGTGCACGGCTTTTATCATATTCTCCGGAGTTTCGCCCTTGTTGACCCTGCGCAGCACCTCCGCGGAGCCGGACTCCGCTCCGAGATAGATTATCCCCAGCCCCGCGTCACGGAGCGCAATAAGCTCTTCGTCAGTTTTCCTCAGAATGTTGTCCGCTCTGCCGTATATTCCGACACGTGTACATTCAGGGAAAAGCGCCTTAACGGCGCCCAGAAGCGGCAGAAGTTTATCGGTCGCGAGGCACAGCGCGTCTCCGTCCGCAAAAAAGATGCGCTCGACGCTGAGGTGCTCCCTTCGCGCTTCCTGAAGGTCGCGGTAGGCCTCCTCAAAGGAGCGCATTCTAAATTTTTTATCCCAGTACATGGGGCAGAATGTGCACGAGTTGTGCGAACACCCGACAGTAACCTGAATTATGAGGCTGTAAGCCTCGCTTGGCGGGCGATAAACGCTGCCTTCATATTGTATCATCTATTTTGCCTCTTTTTCAGACGAGTTGCTTGCTGCTCCGCCGGGCTTTACCCTGTCAATCAGTATACCAGCGATTACGCCAATTGCAATACCGGCAATTGTGCCCGAAACAAGAAGCACAGGCAGATAATAGGCAATCTGCTTCGTTCCGAGCAGCACCATCGCACAGAGTATCTGCCCGATATTATGCGAAACGCCGCCGCCTATGCCGACTCCGATATGACTGAAGCGCTCAGTTTTCAGGAGAAGCAGCATCACGGCGAAGCTGAGTATCGCGCCCGAAAGGCTGTAGAAAAGCGCGAAGGCGTTTCCGAACATAAAGGTCATCAGCAGCACGCGCAGGATTGAGATAACGAAAGCCTCCGTTTTGCCGAGCCTGTAAAGAGCGAAAACCACAACGATGTTGGCAAGTCCAAGCTTAATGCCCGGTACGGCTACCGAAAAGGGTATCAGAAATTCGACATAGCTCAGCACCATCGCAAGCGCGATGAGCAGCCCATATTCCGCAATTTGCTTACCCGAAAGACGTTTTTTCATTTTGCCACCGCGTCGTATGAGGACGCTTCGCCGCCCTTAATTTCTACAACGACCTTATTGGGCAGACAGATGATGCTCTGTCCGTCATATTCGGCTTTACCCTGTTTTACGCAGAGCTTGTCAGGACAGGAAGCCTCGGTAATCTCGGCCGTTCCATCTTTAATAACAAGAATGTTATAGTGTTCATCGTCGCCGATGCGTATCTCGGCATCAGTATCCAGCGGGAATGTGCCGAACACTTCACCGTCCACGGTGACGACGGCGGTTGCTCCCTCGCTTCTGGTCATACGTGTAAAGCCCCAGATAAGGGCGGCGACTATAATAACAGCCGCAAGTAGCATTATATCGTTTTTACGTTTTTTCACAGTCGCCGCCTCCTTATACCGCAGGCTCAAAGCGCCGTTGTGGTATATATATTAAATTGTGGTATAATGACCGCTTGCGGTTATTATACCACAATTGATTAAGCTCCGTTTAAAAAAAACGGAGCTTAATCACGGCTTATTCCTGCTCAAAGCGGTGTATACCGCTGAAATCGCCCTTTATAATGCATTTGGTCGGGCAGACCTCCGCACAGTGTCCGCAGTTCGTGCACTTGTCGTAGTCGATGTGGGAAAGGTTGTTTTCGACGGTTATTGCGCCGACGGGACATTCTTTCTCACACTTTTTACAGGCGATGCAACCGTGGGAGCAGGCTTTTCTTGTTACTGCGCCCTTTTCGGTGTTTGAGCAGGTTACGAGCATTTTTTCCACATCAGGCATGATGCTGATTAGCTTATTCGGGCAGACTGAAGCACACATTCCGCAGCCGACGCAAAGGCGGGTGTTGACGTGCGCAATCCCGTTTTCAATGCAAATCGCGTCATTCGGACAAACCGCGGCGCAGTCGCCAAAACCCATACAGCCGAAGGTGCACTTTCCTGTGCCGCCGAAAAGGAGCTTTGCGGCCTTGCAGCTTTCTATCCCCTGATAATCCATTTTGTCAGAGGTGACCTTGCAGTCGCCCCTGCACTTTATTACGGCCACCTGTTCAACGACGTCCTCGAACGCTACGCCCAGAACCTCCGAGAGCTTTTTTGCTACGCTGTCAGCGCCCGGAACACAGAGATTTGTCTTAACACCCTCTCCGTCCACGAGAGCATGTGCGTAGCCGTCACAGCCGGCATAGCCGCAGGCGCCGCAGTTCGCGCCCGGCAGACATTCGCGGACAACGGGAAAGCGCTCGTCCTCCTTGACCGCCATTACCTTTGAGGCTACGGCCAACATAACGGCACAGATTACGCCGATTGCCGTGACCGAAACTATTGCCAGTATTACTCCGTTCATTCTTCGGCCTCCTTACGAAAACAGATGCTCGATAACTCCGGCAAAACCGAAGAACGAGACGGAAACTATTGACGCCGCTACAAGCAGAATGGGCAGCCCCTCAAAGGACTTGGGTGTTTCCTCGCTCTCCATGCGGGAACGGACGCCCGCGAACATGACCATGGCGAGGAAGTAGCCGAGGCCGGAGCCGAGGGAGTTCACCATTGAAGCCAGAAAATCGTACTGCTTGTCAACATTGAGAATGGTTACAGCAAGTACGGCGCAGTTTGTTGTGATGAGCGGAAGATAAATGCCCATCGCGGAATGGAGAGAGGGGATATATTTTTTGAGTACTATCTCCACTAGCTGAACAAGCGCCGCAATAACGAGAATAAAGACAACTATCTGCATATAGCCCCAGCCGTTGGGATTGAGCAGGTAATACTGTATGGGCCAGGTTACGGCTGTCGAGAGCATCATAACGAAGATTACGGCAAGGCTCATGCCCGTCGCTTGATCCAGCTTTTTTGAAACTCCGAGGAACGAGCAAATGCCCAGGAATTTCTGCAGTACATAGTTATTTACAAAGACGGCGGACATCAGGAGCACAACAAGTCCTCTGAAGTCCAGATGCAGCAATCCTTCCATCAGGCTTCACTCTCCTTTCCGCAGTCAGCAGCCGAAAGCTTGCCGCAGGCGGCGGCAGAGGGGCAGCCCATGCAGCCGAATTCTGTTTTCTTGATTGCTTTTCCCTTACTGAGCTTGTTTATTGCCGCTATCATGCAGCCATAAACAAAGAAGCCTCCTGGAGCGAGGGTCATTATAGAAATATTGTGGTTTATGAGGAACGGAATCTCCATTCCATAGAATGTGCCGTTGCCCAGTATCTCACGAATTGCCGCCATTACGAACAGCGCCAGCGTAAAACCAAGGCCCATGCCGACACCGTCAAGAGCGGAATCGACCACCGTGTTTTTATTCGCGAACATTTCGGCGCGTCCGAGTATAATGCAGTTTACGACGATGAGCGGCAGGTATATACCGAGGCTTTTATCCAGCGCCGGCGCGTAGGCCTTGACCACCATCTGAACAACTGTGACGAAGCCCGCTATCAGGACTATGTAGCATGGAATTCGTACATTGTCGGGTATAACCTTGCGCAGAGCCGAAATTGCAATGTTGGAAAGCACCAGAACCACTGTCGCCGCAAGCCCCATGCCAATTGCGTTCGAGGCCTGAGTTGAAACTGCAAGCGTCGGGCAGGTACCCAGTATGAGGACGAGAACAGGATTTTCTTTCAAAATTCCGTTTATCAATATTCCGAGTTTTTTCACTTATTCCGCCCCCTTTGCCATTTCATAAGCCGCAAACGCGTCTTTAATAGCGCCTATATACGCTTTAGAGGATATTGTCGCACCTGATATTGTCTCAACGCCGGAAAGCGAGGAATCCTTGCCGGCAAACTGATCTCTGAACGCGGAACCCGTCGTTTTGGAACCTAGCCCCTGTGTTTCCGACTGCGACAGCGTTTTACACACCGTGATCTTTCCGTCCTTGTCCATGCCGCAGATGAGGCTCATGTCTCCGCCGTAGCCCTTTGCTGTAAGCATAAACACATAGCCTGCTCCGTTGTCGGCTTTATATACTGCGGTGACAGTGCCCGGCAGCCCTGTGAGCTCCACTGGAGTGAAGGCATCTGCGTCCGGCAGAACTTCCTTCCGCGCGGCCTCCGCGTTCGCCTTTGCAGTTTGCTCGATTACCGGAGCCGTTTTTTCGTTTGTCAAAGCCAGCGCCGCCGAAATCACAAGGCAGATGAGCATAAGTACGACTATCGGTTTAATGTAATCTTTCATACCTTGACACCTCCCAGCGGTTTTTTCCGCGTTGCTTTGGAAATGTACGGCGTGAGTATGTTCATGAGCAGAATCGAGAACGAAACGCCCTCCGGATAGTTGCCCCAAACTCTGATGAGAACTGTTATGAGTCCACAGCCAACTCCGAAAATCACACGGCCCCAATCCGTTGAGGGAGTCGTTGAGTAGTCCGTCGCCATGAAGAACGCGCCTATCAGCAAGCCGCCGGAGAGCAGCTCATAAACCGAATAGTTAATATCTCCCTTCAAAAGGAATGTGAACAAAAACACGGTTCCTATAAAGGCAACAGGCGTATGCCATGAAATGACGCGGCGTATAAGCAGATATGCTCCGCCTAGAAGCAGCGCAATTGCACTCGTTTCGCCGAGGCAGCCACCGCGGACGCCCAGCAGCATATTTGTGAGCGCTGGAAGAGTTCCGCCGCTCTCCATGCCCTTAAGCGTTGCAAGTGGTGTTGCGCTCGAAACAGCGTCCGCAGCTCCCGGTATAACCCAAGTTGTCATAGTGCTTGAAAACGCAATTAGCATAATTATACGCGCAGTAATTGCCGGATTAGCAAAATTCTGTCCCAGTCCGCCGAATAGCTGCTTTACGACGATGATTGCCACAAGGCTTCCGAAGGCCGCCTGCCAGAGCGGAATGCCGACGGGCAGGTTGAAGGCCAGGAGCACACCTGTGACACAGGCTGAAAGGTCACTTATTGTACTCGGCTTTTTAACGATTTTATTGAAACCCCATTCGCCCGCGACAGCGAAAGCGACGCAGACCGCAGTTACGAGAAGGGCTCGCGCTCCGAAAATCAGGAAAGAGGCTATGAGCGCCGGAAGAAGCGCAATCAGCACGTCGCGCATTATGGTCGAGGTGCTTGCGCTGTCCTTGATATGAGGAGAAACGGATACGGTCATGTTGCTCATTTTTTCTCCTCCTTTTTAGCTTCCTCTTTCTTTTTCAGCATTTCAGCCGCCGCTTTCTGCGCGGTCTGGTAATCTCTCAGCATTACCTTAGCGAGCTTATTCACCTGAACAAGCGGACGGTTTGCGGGACATACATAGGCACAGCAACCGCACTCCATGCAGAGATTGACCTTCAGTTCATCCAGATCCTCCGGTTTTTTGAGTTTATAAGCCGTTTCTATGTCTGTTGGCGCGAGATTCAGCGGGCAGTGCGCAACGCAGCGTCCGCACTTTATGCAGGCGGTTTCTTTTGGAAGCACGGCGTCTTTCTCATCGAAGGCAAGGATTGCGTTCGTATTTTTAAGTATCGGAGCGTCTAGGTCCGGAACGGCAAGCCCCATCATAGGTCCGCCATAGAGAACTTTTTTTGGCTCGCTTTTAAAACCCCCGCAAAAATCGAAAACATCCTTAATCGGCGTACCTATCGGTGCAATTACGTTCTTGGGGTTTTTGACTGCTGAGCCGTCCACGGTCACGCATTTTTCGACAAGCGGCAGGCCTGTTTTAATGTATTTTGCAATCGCTGCAAGGGTCGTGCAGTTAATGACAATCGCGCCGACGTCGAGCGGCAGCTTTCCCTCCGGAACAATGCGTCCTATCGTATGAAAAATCAAGACCTTTTCGCCGCCCTGAGGATACATGGCCGGCAGAGCCTTTACCTCCACCCCGCTTCCGGATGCGCACAGCTTTTTATAGGTGCTGATGCATTCGGGCTTGTTGTCCTCTATGCCGATAATTACACGCTTGACCTGCATGTACTTTTGAAGCAGCTCTATGCCCTCCCAGACAAGCTCCTTGTCATCGAGCATTGTTCTTGTGTCGCTCGTTATATAGGGCTCACACTCGGCGCCGTTTATAATTACGGCCTCGATAGCCGAAAGGTCCTTGACCGTAAGCTTTACTGCTGTCGGGAAGCCCGCTCCGCCGAGACCCACAACGCCGCTCTGACGAACTGCGTCGAGAAACTCCTGAAGGCTATCGACCTTCGGAGGCGCTATGCTTTCTGATATTGTCTGCAACCCGTCGGTTTCAATTGTTACGGCGGGTACGAACTGACCGCCCGACATGAGCATATCGTCAATCTTTTTGACTTTGCCCGAAACTCCCGAATACACGGGCGAAGACACAAAGCCGCCTGCCTCAGCGATAAGCTGTCCTACCTTGACTTCGTCCCCGATTTTAACAACCGGCTTGGCGGGAGCTCCTATATGCATGGACATCGGTATCGTAATAACTGACGGGATGGGCATTATTTCCGGTTTTAATCCCGCAGTATTTTTCCGGTGAGGCACGCGTACTCCGTGAAGTGTTTTTCCTGACACGGTTTCTCCTCCTAACTTAATGACCCGCATCTCTCTCCGCGGGATGCAATAATGCAATTTTTATTATATACATCAAAAGCTTGGATTGTCCATACGAAAATCTATAGTTTTTGTTGAAATCTTTTACAATTTATTATAATATTAATGCAACATTTACAAAGGAGATGCACTATGCGAGGCAGATTACGTCATAATTTCAGTGTTCTGGCTCTTGCTTTTATTATTCTTTGTACAAATCTCAGTGCTTGCGCAAGCACTGAGACCGGGAAAATAACCAAAAGTGATTTCGTTCTCAACACTGTTGCGACAATAACGCTTTATAACGGCGGAGATGAAGCACTCATTGACGAGTGCTTTGACCTGTGCCGTCATTACGAATCGCTCTTTTCGAGAACAAATGAATCTAGCGAAATATTCAAACTCAACCACCGTGAAATAAGTGAGGTTTCCGAAGAAACGGCGGAGCTTATATCCGAAGGTCTCTATTACTCCAAGCTTTCAAACGGCGCTTTTGATATAACGATTGAACCGCTGTCCTCACTGTGGAATTTCACGGCAGATTCGCCCTCCGTCCCTTCCGCGAAAGATATCGAGTCTGCGCGCGAGAAGGTGGATTACACAGCCGTAAACGTCTCCGGCAATACTGTAACCTTCTCAAACAACGATGTGCGGCTGGACCTCGGCGCAATTGCGAAGGGCTGGATCGCCGACAGGGTGAAAGAACTTCTGGTTTCGCGAGGAGTTAAACGGGCAATTATTAACCTCGGCGGCAACGTCATGTGTATCGGCGGAAAAAGCGATTCGGAAGGCTTCAGAATAGGCATACAGTACCCGTTCAAGGAGGGCTCGATAGCGAGCGTCACGATCAGCAACCTCTCTGTTGTGACTTCGGGTATATACGAGAGATATTTTGAGAAGGACGGTGCTATATATCACCACATACTGAACCCGAAAACGGGCTATCCTTATGACAACGGCTTGCTATCGGTCACAATAATCGGAGAAAATTCCGGCATCTGCGACGCGCTGTCAACTACCTGCTTTGCTCTCGGAAAAGACGCAGGCACAGCGCTCATCGAAGGCATGGACGGCTACTACGCAATTTTCTTAACAGACGACTACATGCTCTGGTACACTAGCGGCGCGGAGGCCGCTCTGAACATTGAAACATGACTTACACAAAAAAACGGAGCGCGTTTTGCGCTCCGGTATTTAGCTATATAACGGGTTTGTCCTTGGGCTTCTTCGTAAACAGGTTTTCAACCCATGTGAGCACCTTGCTTGCACTTCCCATATAAACGAAAAAGTACACCGCAACCGAGACGATTATACCTGCAAAAATATCAAGCACCGAATGTTGCTTTAAAAACAGCGTGGCAAGTATTATAGCCGTGCAGAGCGTCCAGTTGCATATCTGGAGCCAGACTTTTTTCCCCAGCGTTTTGCTCTTTGCAATTGCGAAGCAGGCGCCCAGCGCGCCTACGACGTGCATACTCGGAAAAACGTTAGTGTTGGTATCAAACTCCTGCATGAGCCTAACCGTCTGCGCTATAATATTGCTGTTGTAGCTGTCGGGGCGGAGATTCTGACCGTTAGGATAGACAGAGCAAATTGTCGTACAGATAAAAAAGCCGAAGATAAGTGAAAGCATGTAGTGCTCAAAGGCCTCATGGTCTTTGAAGAGGAACCAGAGCCCTGCTGTTATCATGTAAAGGAACCATGAGATATAAGGGAACAGAAACCATTCGCAAAAGGGTATCAGATTATCAAGCGAACAGCGAATTATATGATAATCGGTTATAACCGAATGCTCCAGTATGAAGTACCAGATAAAATGAAAGGGCAGATACAGCATCATTATCCATTGTCTTTTTGTCGGGAAATTTCTGTTCATTCTGATTGGCTCCTAACGAAGGGCTTGATTTTATAGTCGTGCTCACATTAGCACAGCGCTGCTGATAATTCCATTTTTTACTCGCCTTTTCGAGCGAAAAATTCCTGTATGGCTCCGGTCGCTGAAGCAACCTGTTCCTCGTATTTCACGGCCGGATTGTAGGGTATCGGTTTTCCTACTCTGATTTCTCTTTTTTTCCAATCCACGTATGTAGGGTAGAAATATACGCTTTCCTTCTTGCGGGCATAGTAGAGCTTGCCTACAGACAGAAATCCGTCAAATATCTTTTCTCCGTATTTACAGTAGCCAACGGGATGCTCTGGGAAAAGCAGAAGGTGCTTTCCGTCCGCGAGAGTTTTGATGCTTTTGCGCAGCGTATCCATAACTCCCGTATCGTGATAAACCGGTACGCAATCTGACCCGTGAAGAATGAGCGGAAGTAATAGCGCATAGAGATAAACAACGGTATAGCTAAGAATCGGTGAATACCATTTATCGAGATCCCACCAATAGTCCTTGCGTACATAGGCCGGAACCTCCCTTACCGAAAGCACCTGCGCGTTTATCCACGGTCTTATATCCTTACTCAGCTCGAACTGAACGTTCATCGCAATCGGGCCAAAGGCTCTGTCGTGGTTGCAGACAAATACCGAGGGCTTGTCCGCAAACGGCTCCTCCCATACGGTTTTCATAGGTCCCGTGAAAAAACGTATTGCTTTGCGAAGAAACCGAAACAGCCCGCCCTGCCTGTGCTCATCTCTTTTTTTCAGCTCTTTCGTCATGGATTTTCTCCTTATAAGCGGCCAAAGCAGCTAACCGCTATTTTTTCAGCAGTCTGTCCCGCTCCTTATAATCCGGCAGCACCGAGCCAATCAGCGCGTAGAAATCTTTCCCGTGGTTTCTATGTATGATGTGGGCGAGCTCATGTACGACGACATATTCGACCGCCTCGCCTGGATACTGCATAAGTCTGTAGGAAAAGCAGAGCCTGTTTTTGGCGCTGCAACTTCCGAAACGGCTACCCGCCTTCGTTATTTTGATTCCCTTAGGTTCAAGTCCCATTATCTTCGCGTATTTTTCAACAAGCGGAGGTATTTCCCGTTTAGCTCTTTCCGTCAACCCTGTGATGGTCTCTTCCGAGAGCGGGGCGCGTCCTGCGGCTCTCTTGAGCTGTTTTTCCATATGGCTGTCAATCCAGTCACTTTTGCTTTCGGCAAAACTACATATATATGCCGTCGGACAGCGCCGAGGCGCGCGGACTATCAGCTTCGCCTCGCCCGTTATTTCAAGCGAAAGCGTTTTCCTGTCCGAGCGGATAATCTCGTATTCGTATATCATGTCAGAACAGCTTCCACGCCTCGGATAGCTCCTTTGACGCTTTCTCGGATTTTGACAGTTCCCCCGGTAAATTAGCAGAATAGAAATACCCAAATACTTTTTCCCAGCCGAGATACTCGCAAACGCAGTCAAACTGGGTGTTTATTAGCTCGTATTGTCTGTTCGGAAGCTCGTCCTCACCGACGGCGAAAATGCCGAGCTTCTTGTTCTGCGCTTTAAACAGCCCGCTTCTTGAGTGGAACTTATCCAGCAGTGCTTTAAGCTGGGCCGATATCCCCATCCAGTAGACCGGAGAAGCGAAAATTACGGCGTCAACTGCATATATTTTGTCCATGACCTGTTTAGTGTCGTCCTTCATGATGCAGTCGCCGCCGTTTTTCTGGCAATCGTCGCATGCGACACAGCCGCC
>JASDTK010000189.1:0-2666 GCA_041891555.1 Oscillospiraceae bacterium | reverse complement strand
GTGCTGGCTGGAAAGCTAAAAGCTCTCTCAGTCCCGGACCTTGACCTGCTTACCCTGATAGCAATTGAAGGCTACAGCCAAGCGGATGTTGCCAGAAAAATGGACTGCGCAAGAAACACCATCAGCAAAAAAATAGCCCGGATAAAAAGATTTTTAAAATGAGGGTTACAAACACGCCTCCTCGCTGCCTACACAGTGAGGAGGCTTTTTATAAAGCCTTTCGAACCTTGAAAACCGCATATCCGACGAAACAGGTACTTTAGCTGACGGACTCGAAAAGAGAAAGCAAGATCGGAGGAAACGCGATGACCGCCTCGCGGCGCGAGCGATATATTCCATCCGAAAGACAGTGCTGGCATACTGTCATGCGATAATCCCGTCAGCCTATAATGATACTCCTGCCCAGCCACAGACGCAAGCAATGGGGGCAGCTTGGAGAGAACCTCGGAGGGGTGAGAAGCCCGTGATGCGGAGCCGTCCGCAGCCTGTAAGTTGCCCATGTGCGGGGATGGCAGTGGCCGAACAGCAGCACAAATTGTTTTTAATGCTAGATGCTACGAGGACCGCTTCGTTATATATCAAGCTAAACTGCTTGGAGCGGTCTTTGTATTTGTGGCATTAAGAAAAATGGATTTTTTGAAAACCGACTGTATCGTACAGCGGTTTATTTATTTGATGAAAGGGAAAGGACAATGAAAAATGTAGAGATATTTCATAATATCGAGTTCGGAAGTGTACGAGTTCTGGAAGATAGCGAGAGCCTTCTGTTCTGCGGCAATGATGTTGCGGCTGCTCTTGGATACAGAGACCCGAGAAAAGCAGTTGCTCGCTACTGCAAGGAAGGGGTAAAACGCCCCATCCTTTCAAAAGGCGGTGCACAAGAGACCATCGTAATACCCGAGGGCGATGTATATCGCATGATTGTCGGAAGTAAGCTCCCCGATGCCCAGCGTTTTGAGCGTTGGCTGTTTGATGATGTCGTTCCGAGCGTACGTAAGCATGGCGCTTATATTATGCCGGACAAGCTTGATGAAATCAAAGACGATCCGGAAGCTCTGACCAAGCTTGCAGCAGCACTGGAGAAAGAACGAAAGAAGGTTGAGAAGCTAAACGAAGAGAACGTCGCGCTGCAGAATAAGGCTATGTACTATGACTATTTCTGCGAAGTGGGTTTGTGTACGAACATTTCCACCACAGCGAAGGAGCTTAACATCCCAACAAAACAGTTCGTAGAATTCCTTCTCAGAGGCAGTTTCCTATATCGGACAATTCGAGGCGTACTTCTACCCTATTCCGAAACGCTTACAGGAGGCTTGTTCGAGGTGAAGGATTTCTGCGTTAACGGGCATCACGGCGTTTACACGCTTATTACCCCAGAAGGGAAAGCCTTGTTCAGACTGCTTATACCGGAACGCAACAGTAATCGGAGGGCGGTAGATGCACAATGACAGCGCAATGACCAGCAATCCCAATATTAATGCGAACATTACAGTGACAGACACCTGCGAATGCAGGAACTGCAGATATAAATCCATAGGCTTTATCTGTAGACACGGTGCTGGACGCTGTATGAAAACGGATGTAAGAGCAATGCAAAATCGCAGCAACACAACAACGGCAGAAACGGAGGAATCAGATGATGTTCAACAGAAACTCAATACAAAGCCTAAAGGAGCGTTATCCTGAAGGTACACGAATCGAACTGATAAGCATGAACGACCCTTTATCACCGGTGCCATCAGGAACAAAAGGAACCGTAGCGATGGTTGATGATGCCGGCACTATCCACATGGTTTGGGATAATGGACGTACACTCGGGATAATACCCGGGGAAGACAGTTTCAGAAAACTGATAAGCGAGATAGAAACCATGAAGCTGTATATGCCGCTTTCGGCTAGGGTTTATGGCTTCAATGAAGTTGGAGAGACTAATGATGCATATATCGGAATGAGCGACCGTGAGTTAATCGACTTTAAAGACAATATCGTCGCTGCAATTAAAAACAACGAGTTGCCGGAAGAAGGCGAACGGGGCCTGATGCAATGGTATCACGACAATGATGAAGTAAACAACAAGGTGCTTTCGGTCCGTCCTTCGGTAGAGATAATCGATGGTCGACTGATGGGAGTCATGGAATGCAGCATCAAGAGTGTTCTGAATGATGCCGAAATTAAAAAGCTCAAAGACTACGTTTCCGGACAGACATCTGATGGTTGGGGAGAAGGCTTTGAACAGCGCCCTGTAAAGAACGAGGAAGGGGAAATATATATTAGCTTTTGGAATTCGGCACCGGGATGGAAGATCTGTACTGAAAAAGAACTGCAGGCACAGCGTCAGTTGTTTTCAGAAATGAGCTTGTAGCAAAGGACGAGAAATCCTATATTACCCGCAACGATACATCGTTCGTCCCAGTACATGACCACACGGAATCGCAGCAGATGGTGATGTAACAGGAAAGGGACCCGCAATTTGTGAAGTGATCCATTACTAAAATAACGTTAATTAAGAGCGATTGTTACTGCAACTGCAGAAAACAATCGCTTTTTTTACTATGCAAAACGGAAGTGAAAAAACTTCATTCGGCAGTGCATGAAATTTACATCCTGAAACGAGGTGAAAACAATTACAAAAAGCATTATCAGCTGGGTGGGTGGAAAGGCAAGAC
>JASDTK010000188.1:0-2668 GCA_041891555.1 Oscillospiraceae bacterium | reverse complement strand
TGTCATCCACATTGATCTGCGGTGCGGTGCTTCCAGAGAACTGTTTTGCGGAATAATGGTTCATCCATAGCTTATTGCCCTTTGTGGCCTCCAAAACATGTTCTCTCAAGACCCGATCCTGGCTCTGCCTACGATGATTGAACATAATCCCCATATTGTCGTCCACACATGCAATTATTATCATTGACGTGCCTCTAATTATGGTGGTATATCCTTCGATCCAGAGCGAAGATTCTCTTGCTGAATTCTCCGGCGGGTACTTCATCAAGCGTTTCGCGGTAGATTTCCATTCGGCTGTCAATCATATCAATCATTGACAGTAGCTCGCTCTCGGCACACATGGGTTTAACGGCGGCACCGAACTCCGGCTCTCCGTGGTGCGACAGAATGAGGTGCTGCAGAAGCACCGATTTTTCCTCCGGCACTTGAAGCTCGGCCGCTACATTTGCAACTTCATGAGCGCCCATGACGAGATGTCCCAAAAGCACGCCTTTTACGGAATAATCCGTGACAAGCCCCAGCGGCGATGTCATAAACTCCTCGCACTTTGCAAAATCATGAAGGAGAGTACCGGCAATCAGCAGACTGCGGTCAATCACTTCTTCATACATACCGGCTAAAAAATCGGCAGTCTGAAGCATATTAGTTGTGTGCATCAAAAGCCCGTTTAAAAAGCTGTGATGGACGCTTTTAGCTGCGGGTATGCTTTTTATCTTTTCGCCGTACCGCTTGAGCATCTCTTTGCAGATTGCCAGATAATCCTGATCCTCTATTGTGTCAACGATTTCCTGCAGTGTCTGCCAGGCTGCTTCGGCATCAATCGGCGCAGTGGGCACAAGGTCGCTGATATTGTATTGGTCATTAGAATCGGCAAGACGCAGACGATCAACGGTAATCTGCAACGTACCCTTGAACTCGGACACGGTACCGCGGATTTTTGCCACATTACCTATGTCTTTCGGCGTAATTGGGCCGGTATAATCCCAAGCCTGCGCGTCAATTGTACCCGTACAGTCAGACAGCACCATACTCAGGAAGGGCTTCCCTGCCATTGTTGTTTTTGAATACGCGTCCTGCAGGAGGAAAAATCCTTCGATCTGGTCGCCAACGTTCATATCACAAATATACATAATTATACCTCAATTTCTTTATCCTTCGCAGACAATGATACCATACATTGAGTATTCGACACCATATTAAAATCCGATTTTTGCTTTAGGAGCGTTAATATCCCTTGGCTCGGCTTGAATTGAGCTTGAATCCATATCCGGTGCATCATTTTCCTCGACTTCTTCTTTCGGTACCACTATTGCGATAACGCTAGAGTGAGTGATAAACATCACCTGCGCATATGCGTGGTCTTCAAACTTGTCATAAAGTCTGCCAGCGCTGTAAGTACCGGCGAAAACCGTATTTACGCTGTTAGCCACATAACCAATCGTGTCAATGAACGGAAGCTCAACTCGGATCGCTTCTGGGTCGTATGTATTATCAGATTCCTTTACCAGTTTTACAAGCCGATTGATCTTATAAGGCTTCATGCCCAGATAGTGGTTCATACCGGTAATTGTGATAAAATTATTTTCCATGATGCAGGCTCCCTTCATTATTAGGCCTCTTACGTTGTTACACTTTAATAATCCGGCATAGGCTGTCCAATAATCTGTACCGCTACTAGGCCTAAACAAAAGCACTGAAGCGGAACGTCAAAAGCAATAATATTATGGCATATTCTGTATTTTTAATTGTTATATTAATACAATTGTGATATTCTACAAATAAAAACTAGCGCATTCTTATAGAAAAATAATCAAACAAACTCTCATTTAAGGAAAATTCACACATTGACAATGTACTGATTATTGGACACCGGTTGGTTCAGAACAGAATTGGAACTAAGGCGTGAAATACCGATGGGAGGAATAATAATGTGTCTGATAAAAACGAGTAAACGCTCCGGCAAAAATAATAGCGCTTCAAAGTCAAGGTCAAGCAATAAGCATACACGCGTCGTCAGCCGCAGAACGAAACGCAAAGCAGCGCGAAAAGACTATCTGTTTGAAGACCCGTCAATCAGAGGCGAAGCTCACTCGTTGTGGGAAGCCGAGGATATCTACGACGAAGACGATTTTAAGGACTGCTAGAGAATGCGTTTGCTATATTGGCTATGTCCGATAGCTAGGAGTATTTAGTTAATATTAAGAGGGTGGGTGAAAGCATGATTCCGGATAACATTACAAGAGAAGCTGTCCTAAAAGCAATCGCAGAAATTGATTCCGAAGGCATACCGCCGACAAGAAATTCACGAACTTATCACCTTGTCCAGAACGGAAGACGCTATCCGCCAAAGTATGTCATTTCCATAGCGAATAAGTACGTGAACGGGTATGAACTGTCCCATGGGGAGTTTACAGGTGGGAAACAGACAAATGATTTTCTCCGTAATTTAAGCTTTGTAATTGTCCCTTAAATGAGCGGATTCATCCCTGATCGGCTTGACGACAAACTACAATGCGTTTATTCTCTGATTTTGTAAAACTTAACGCTCTTTTTATAAAAGCAAATATTGAATAACCCTTGTATTTATATAATCTTATAAATGGCATTTCTTGTTTCTTATCGCCGTGCTGTCCCAAGTATAGGACTCCCCTTTCGTTACGCTGAGTAT
>JASDTK010000187.1:0-2676 GCA_041891555.1 Oscillospiraceae bacterium | reverse complement strand
GGCCCAGGCTGTTACGGTAGTGGAGCATCTCCCTCAGCAGTTCCCGCATCTGTGTGCTCCAAGTTAGACCTTTCTCGTTTTGAATACTGTCCAGGAGATAGCGCAGTATGTGTACCAAGCACTCTTGGTGCATCTGCCCATAGCTATAAAAAGTCCGGTCATGGTCGTGCACCAGGGTGTTGCGGTTGAGCTCGGCGGGCGTGTCCTTGATGCCTTGATGCCCTTTATGCT
Source organism: Oscillospiraceae bacterium (assembly GCA_041891555.1). Lineage (GTDB taxonomy): Bacteria > Bacillota > Clostridia > Oscillospirales > Oscillospiraceae > UBA2658. The sequence continues at coordinate 2,445 of JASDTK010000187.1, read as the reverse complement.
CCCGCGCGAAATACGCCGCCTCTTGTGGCGTGGCACAGAGGGCGACGTTGACGTTCTTCCCGTTCACTTTGGCGCTTGTGAAATCGACGTGCAGTACCGGCGCAGCCACGAGGTTCAGGAAGGCTTCGGATTGCTCCGCCTTGGATTTCTCCGAGAACTCTTTGCCGAGGCCGCAAATCATACCTTTGGATATCTGCAAAGCTCCGTCCGTCAAGTCTGACAGGAACTCGCGCGTCTTGTCCATGGAGACGTTGCAATAGTTGTTGAGCAGAAATGCAAACGCCTTGACACTCCCGTCGTAGTTCACATCGTTTTCTACGCCCGCAGGAAAATCCGCGTGTACCCATCTGCCGGTCTTCTTGTTTTTGAATTCAACGGCGATATATTCCTCAGTGTAGGTCAGTACCCTGAGCCCAACACGTTGCCTTCTTATTATTCTGCCGGTCGGCTCGTAGTCGGGGTTGTTCGCATATTCGTCCGGGGTTGGGAGCGCTATCACTTTTGTCGGCGTTTGCTTCTTTCGCCCGTGCCCTTCGTGGCCCAATTGGCCGCCCGGCATTTTCCCAGATTTCTCGCGGTTGTTGGTGATGGGTTTGCGATTAGGCTTCCCTGACGACGGGATCGATGAGTTTTCGTGGTTGCGGTTTATCTGTGCGACCAGCTTTTGATTCTTGGCGCGTTCTTCCTCAAGCTCGGTTTTGACGGCGTAGCCTTCCCGCTTGAGTGCCAAATTCTCATCCTTAAGTTCGTCCACGCGTTTCTCAGCCCTGAGAGCGCGTTCCTCAAGAGCTTTTATGATGTGCTTCTCATTGCGCATCTCTTTAGAGTGTTCCATCTGAAGGTCGTCAATCACTTGCAGCCAGTTATTGCGGACGGTTACTGTCTCGACGCGGGCTTTCGCAATCTCCAATTTGTGCTTTTTGATCTTCTGGTCTTTGAGCGCAAGCTGCCGTTCGAATTCCGCACGCATCGACACATATTTCTCCCCGGATTCCAACGACTGTACCTGGGAAGTCAGGGATTTTACCTTGTATTGAAGGTTTGTGACGTACTCGAAAACAGCGTTGGATAGACCCATTCAGCCTTGAACCCCCTTCTTATCCGTCATCCCTCCACGCAACACCGTCCGCCAATCTTTTGCCAGGGGATAAAGGTAGATGTCCTTATAGGGTACCATGGCGTTGTGATGTCCGCCATTTCGCCCGCGCCCTGTCGTGCGCCCCACATTCAGCCAGTTGGCAGCCTTGTAGCAAGTCCCCTTAAAACGATCAACCTCAACGAAGGTTTCGAGCAGACCTATGGGATGCCCGTATTTAAACTCCCAATCAGAAGATATCCGTTTGGATAGGATGGACAGGATATGGCTTGCCAGGTGCGGGACGTTAACCCAAGGCAGGATGAGGAACCTTGAATTGTTTGTCATCATAATGAGGCTGCTCCTGCGGTCATCTTTGCTCCAGCCGATAAACGCATCACGGTCGCGGCAAGACCAGGCGGGTGACCCGAACAGCAGGCAAGCCAATGGCTTGGAGTTGTTGCTATAGACGATATAGGACATACTCTCGCTGATGCAACGGTCAAAACCGAGATAATGGTACTGGTCAATGAGCGATTTGAACCGTTCCATCGCAGCCTTGTCAGACACCACCTCCACGCGCAAGGGCTGCAGTTCTCTCAGTTTCATAGTCATCGGCGTCTCATCATGGGTAAGGTGCTTGACGCCTTTGCTGTCGCCAGGACGGCGATTCACAATCTTCGGCGGGGGCAGGGCGACTTTCCCAGCCTTATCCAAGGCAGTCAGCATGTCACGGCACGACATGTCCTTTGTCCTGCCGGTTGAATCGCGCCAGTCCCATAGTTCACAGAGCATTACCGACAGTCTTGTCCGCCCTTTGTCCGGGTTCGTCGCGATAAACTGGCGAATGAAATCAATTAATTCTTCTGTAATTTCAGGTCTTTTATATATACTCATGAATTATATATTCGACATGAATTCGAAGAGACCTGCTTTTTTGAAGAAAAAAATGAGGCTTGCGCCTCACTTTTTCTAAAAGGGGGGTGTGAACAGTAACAACCCGCCGTTACTGTTCAGACGGGTGGTAATGCTGAGGACTACAAAAAATAGCTGCCATAGGGACAGCAACCCTATGGCAGCCAAAAATTGCGCAACAAAAATCATGCAAAGATGCGGGAAGCTCTTTCGTACAGATTGGCTTCATCGTTGCTTAGGTGCGCTAACATCGTCAAACTCTGACAGAGGTATTCGAGACTTTTAAAACTTCTGAAAGACATAACCTGCCGTTGCTTTCGCTTGAATATTCGGAGAAGCCGCTCAGCGAGGTTGTTGTCAGCGGGAACATTTTTATCGTGAAGGAAAAGCAGGTGTGCCTCCCTGAATTCACGCAGTCTCTCTTTCAGATTGAATCCATCCCTGTAGTATTTGCT
>JASDTK010000186.1:15315-17519 GCA_041891555.1 Oscillospiraceae bacterium | reverse complement strand
TGGAAAAAGACATGGCTGGTTGCCATGTCATAACCAAATATATAGTAACAGGAGGACTGTATGAACAATCCTATCGTCAAGGGTCTATATCAGACTGCGGCGAACCCAATTTTTGAGGTTTTCTATCTGGCGGACGCCAAGGCGGTGATTGCCGACTTCTCAGGGAATCCTCCAGCAGAATACGTTCTGTAAGAAAGATATTCTTTCTAATTTCAGATGCCGACTGAGGCGTAACATAATACACACTAAAGGAACAGGCACTCGCCCCTTCCTTTGTTGTGTATCTACTCTGAAACGCTTATCATCTCTTCACAATATTCCGAATACGGTCTGAGTTTAGCATAGTTTCTTGAGAAGCTGAGCCGGCTGTCAAGCTGTTTTAATAATGTATCCGTCGAAAGCTCATTTAATTTCTTACATATGTGACGTGTATCAAGTCTCAGAATTTTGCATGCCTCCAAAGTGGGGCAGAAATTCATTGAATGAAAAACTATTTTCTTATCCGTTCTCTCCGTGACGGGAGCGTCTTCGGGAGTGATTCCGAAACGGTTAAGCAGTAACAGGTAGCCGGAAATAAGCAAATCTTCAGAGATAAAATCAAAGACGTTTTCATGAAACCATTTTGTTCTTCTGCAGATAGAGTCCTCACTCAGCTCATTCAGAATTTGATCGTTTACATTCCTTAAATGTTCTATTTCCCGCCTAACGTCCTCCCTGTAGAGAATTGAACATTCCTCATTTAAAATCCCGCCGTATATTTTTATATCGGCGCCGGCTCTGTCGAACACTTCGGCGCAAGGAATGTTTATACGCTTTCTTCCCTGCAAAATAGCTTCTTTAATTGAATACCCATAAGCCATATCGGTAATTCCGGACCGGACTATTGCCGAAGCACACATTGGACAGGGCTCATGTGTCGATATGAGTGTACAGCCTGAAAGCTTTTTGCCCAGCTTTTTTCGTGCTTCCCTGATTGCATTTATCTCCGCATGAGAAGTGGGATCATTTTCCGTGTTTTCCCTATCGTGCGAAGAGACGACAAGCTGATTATTCTTCACAATTACGGCTCCGAAACCGTTGTTGCCCTCACGCAGACTATCCTCGGCCTCTTTAATCGCCATTTGCATGAATCTCTCAAGCTCCATTGTAGCCCTCCGGATGAATTTATCATTGTAGAATAGCACGGAATCGCATAAAATGCAAAACCATTTTAATAAAGAGGGTGAGAAAAGGAATTCCTTTAATTATTCCGGAGCCTTCATGCTCTCGACCATGCTGATTCTGTGCAGTTTCCGGTTCATAATGAGATTTACGAGGACGCTGAACAGCATTGTCAGCGCGGCGGAATAAACAAAGCTCAGCGCCTTTACGGTGCGGCCGAACATCATGCTGGTGAGCTCCGCGCTGCTTACGACATACCTGTGCAGGAATATTCCGAGCACAAGCCCTATAGCTGCACCCATGACGGAAAGCAAAACAGATTCGCGGTTAATATAGGCGTTGACCTCACGGTCATTGAAACCCAGTACCTTGATAGTCGCTATTTCCTTGACACGTTCCGAAATGTTTATATTGGTCAGGTTATAAAGCACTACGAAGGCCAGAGCTCCCGCGCTCAGGATTATGACAAAAACGATGGTGTCAATCTTATCTATCGCCAGCGAAAAAGCGTCCTTTGAGTTCGAGGTATAGCTGATGCCGCTGACGGCTCCTGTTGCGAGAAGGCTCTTACCAATATCGGTTTTTGCCTTAAGACCACTCTCTGCCAAACGTACAAGCAAGAGATTCTGCTGCGCGCTGTACCCCATAGCTTTTTCAAAGGTGCCCTCAGTCATATAGATATAGTTTCGCAGGTAGTTCTCACAGATACCGCTTATAGTGAAGATGCCCTTATCGCCGTTTTTGGAGCTCAGGGTGACAGTATCGCCTATCTTTACCTTCAGCATCTCGCTCGCCTTTTCGGTAAGTATGACACTGTTTTCGCCGAAGCCGACAGCTTTTCCGTTCTCTCTTTCCCGGAGAGTGACGAAACCGTCAAGACCGTAAGTGCTTTCGGGTATAAAAGTATAAACCTCCAGGGATTTACCGTTTCCGGAGACGTTGACAGCCTCATAATTTACGGTTGTACTGCTGGAAACATTATCACCGTCATTGAGCAGAGCCTGAAGCTGTGCGTTTTCCATGTTTTGCTCGCCGTCGTAGGG
>JASDTK010000186.1:5095-15305 GCA_041891555.1 Oscillospiraceae bacterium | reverse complement strand
TCGTAGGGTGCCATGATATCAAAGGTCTGAAGCTGGCTGAACTGCCTCTCGGCAATATCCGAAAATGAATCGTGCAGCCCAAAGCCGGCCACCAGAAGGGCGGTGCAGCCTGCGACTCCGATTGTAGTCATAAAAAATCGTTTTTTATAGCGGAAAAGGTTTCTCGCAGTTACCTTGTGGGTGAATTTCATACGCTTCCAGATGGGTGTTATCCGCTCCAGAAGCACCCTTTTGCCGGGTTCGGGGGCTTTGATGAGCATGAGCTGGGAGGGCTTTTCCTTCAGAGTGGCGCGGCAGGCGTTAATGGTTGCCAGAAGGGTACAGAGAATTGCCGCTCCGCTTGTGCCGAGTACGAAACCCCAGTTTAACGGATAATAGAATCTCGGCAGCTCATACATCATTGTATAGGCGTTCCAGATGACCGCAGGAAAGAGCCTGAGTCCTACTACAATTCCGACCACGCTTCCCAGAAGCGAGGCTGAGAGAGCGTAGAGAATATACTTTCCCATAATGGCGTTTCTGCTGTAGCCCAAAGCCTTTATGGTGCCAATCTGGAGTCTTTCGTCCTCAACCATGCGCGTCATCGTTGTAAGGGCGACGAGCGCCGCAACAAGAAAGAAGAAAAACGGAAAAATTTTGGCAATCGCGTTCACTTTTTCGATGTTCGCCGAGATCGAGGCGTAGCTGATACTGTTTGCCCTTGTGTAGACAAGCCAGCTCGGCATTTTAAGCTCCGAAATTTTTTCTTCCGCGTCAGAAATCTGCTGCGCGCCGGAGGCAAGGGAGCTGTCCGCCTCAGCTTTGGCGCCCTCGTATTTGCTACGGTTCTCCCGAAGTGTTATTTTTGCGCTGTTCAGCTTTTTCAGCTCGTCCTGATACTGCCTTTTTGCCGTTTCAAGCTGAGCCTTTCCTGAGGCAAGCTTCTCGCGTGCGTCCGAAAGCTCTTTTTCGGCGCCCGCTTTTTTTGATATAAGCTCGGTGCGCTGTGTGTCAAGCTGCGTCTGCCCTGCATCGAGCTTCGCGAAAGCCGCGTCGAGGCTGCCGAGCGTCAAAGCGAGCGGAGGCAAATTGGGAGAATATGCTCCGGTCATTTGCAGATATGCGACGCCTTGAGTAAACGCTTTGTAGGCGTCACCCGACGTTATAGCCTGTATCTCGTTTTCCAGATTGGCTCTTTCAACTGCAAGCGCCGCCGCTTCGTCCGCATATTCCGCGTGTCCCGCACCTATAAGCGCCCCGATTTCGGCAAGCCTGGTAGCGATTTTATCAAGCCGTGCATAATCGTCCGAAAGCTTCTGAAGCTGATCGGGGAGCGCGGGATATGTGACGGGGAGCTTGCGCAGCTTGTCAAACTGCGACTGCTGAAGCCCGTCGAGATTGTAGGCGGACAGCTCGCTTTGAGCGGATGCAAGACTGCTTTTCGCCGTTTCGCGGTTCCTGTCAATTTCGCGCTGGGCGTCGTCCAGCTGCTTCCCGGCGTCGGCAAATTGGGCTTTCATGTTTTGCTCGCTGTCGTTTAGTTTAGCCTCATTCTCTGCGAGCGAGCTTTCGTTCTCATCGAGCTGCCGCTTTGCGTCCGAAAGCTGCTCATCTCCGGCCGAAAGCTGCTTTTCTCCGTTTTCAAGCTGCCGTAAAGCGTCCGAGAGCTTATCTTCGGCCTGCGACTCGGCGTCGCTGTATTCCGCTTTGGCGTCACTGAGCTTTTGGTTCGCGTCGCTCACAACTTCATTATAGCGAATCCTGCTGCGTGCTGCCGATATAGCCTTGATTTTTTCCGAGATTTCGTCTATATGTGACTGATATTCGTCCGTAAGGCAGGTCAAACCAATCGCACTCTTGACGGTGACGTATACGTCCGTATATACATCGGTATTGAAGCTGTCGTCCGGAACCAGAAGAAAAGCATCGATGATTCCGCTTCCGATTTTTGTATATTCCTTTTCGGCAGAGAAATACGGACAGTAGTCCGCAAAGCCGACAATGATGAAGGCTTTCGAATTCAAAAGCTCGTCCGAGTTCGTATCGTTTTCGGAAACCGTAAGCTTGTCGCCTATATGGAGCTTTGATTTGCCGCCGAGAGGAATGTTCACGGCGACACATTCGGAAGCGCCCTGCGGGAAGCGGCCCGAGGTAAGCTCAGGGCGGTTAAGCACGGCATCGCCGCTTAGGTTCAGACTGTGCAGGCGCGTGGTATAGTCAACGCCCTTGCCGGAGGTCAATAAAGCGTCCGCTATATAACCGGGCTGGACCTTGTCAACGCCTTCAATCGAGCGCAGCTCCGCAATATCCGCCTCAGTCAGGCCTAAATCGCCCATAACCCGTATGTCATACATCGAATTTTCGTCAAAGTATTTATCAAACGAATAGCGCATATCGGGAGTGGAGGACAGAAGTCCCGCCAGAAAACCCACTCCCAGCGCCACAATCGCGAAGATGGCCGCGAAGCGCCCGAACGTGCCCTTAACGGTACGCAGAAGGTTTTTCCTGTAAGTTCTGCGCATTTACCACTCTATCCTTTCAACGGGCGCGGGGTTTTCATTCACCTCAACCTTTGTGACACGTCCGTTTTTGATGTGGATTACCCTGTCCGCCATCGCCGTAATCGCCGTGTTGTGTGTAATGACAATAACTGTTCTGCCCGTGTTTCTGCAGGTGTCCTGCAAAAGCTTTAGTACCTGCTTGCCCGTCATATAGTCCAAAGCCCCGGTAGGCTCGTCGCACAGGAGAATTTTTGGGTTTTTTGCCAACGCACGGGCAATTGAAACCCGCTGCTGTTCTCCGCCGGAGAGCTGAGCGGGAAAGTTATCGAGCCGCTCAGATAGCCCAACCTTCGCAAGGGTATCGGCTGCGGGGAGCGGGTCGCGGCAGATTTCGCCCGCAAGCTCGACGTTTTCAAGAGCCGTCAGGTTTTGAACCAGATTATAGAACTGGAAAACAAAGCCTACATCATAGCGGCGATAAATTGTGAGCTTTCTTTGAGAGAATGAACTGATTTCCTGCCCGTCAAGGAGGATAAGGCCCTCGTCACACGAATCCATTCCACCGAGTATGTTTAAAACGGTGGTCTTTCCGGCTCCGGAGGGACCAACGATTACGCAGAACTCACCTTTTTCAATATCGAAGCTGACATGGTCGGCAGCGGCGATCGAAGTTTCTCCGGTTTTATAAAATTTGCAGACATTTTCAAAGTGAACGAAGCTCGCCATAATAATTCTCCTGAGAAACGGGGTATTCCCGCCAAATATTTTGTCTGAATTTATCGAAATGCGCGGTTAAGTGCAATTAGCTTCAGATATACGAATTGTAAAATTGACATGAAGAACAGTCAAGCGTATTTGATGTTTTACTTTTTACTAAATTGTAAACTTTTTTACGCAAAAATACCCGCAGAAACGCAAAAAAACGTCACTGCGGGTATTTTTGTTGATTATCTTTCAATTTCTGAATTTCAAGCTGATATCTATTGACCTTACGCTGTGCGTCAGCGCGCCGATGGAGATGTAGTCAACGCCGGTTTTGGCGACCTCCGAAAGGTCTTTTTCGCCCATGTTTCCGGAGGCCTCGGTGAGAGCCCTCCCGCCGATAATCAAAACGGCCTGGGTCATAAGCTCAACGCTCATATTGTCGAGCATTATGACATCCGCTCCGGCGTCCAGAGCCTGCCTCACCTCGTCAAGCGTTTCGGTTTCGACCTCGATTTTCATTACATGGGGAACAACGGCCCTAGCGGCCTCTATAGCAGCTTTAATTCCGCCCGCGGCTGCAATGTGGTTATCCTTAATGAGAACTCCGTCGGCCAGATTGAAGCGGTGGTTATGCCCGCCGCCGATTCGCACGGCGAATTTTTCAAGTACGCGCAGACCGGGAGTGGATTTTCTGGTGTCACAGATTTTCGCCTTAGTTCCCGAAACCTCGCCTACCGCTTTCGCCGTTGCCGTGGCTGTACCGGAAAGACGCTGCATGAGGTTCAGCGCTACACGCTCGCCTGTCAGTATTCCCCTCGACGGACCTATGACCTCGGCGATTATATCGCCCTTTTTTACGAGATCGCCGTCTCTCAGCTTTGGAATCAGGACTATTTTTCCATCGACAAGGTAAAAAACTCTTGCCGCGATGTCGATGCCGCAGACGACACAGTCCTCTTTTGCCAGGAAATATGCCTCCGAACGATTCTCCTCGGGGATGCAGCTCATTGTAGTAATATCACCGGTGCCGATGTCCTCTTTAAGTGCGGATAAGAGAAGCTCGTCAAGCCCTAAATAGTCCATTTCGTCAATCCTCTCTGTAGTGAGCGCCGACGCTTTCTTTTCTCGCCAGAGCCGCCTCCAGAATATCGACCGCCAGCATAGCTATATTGAGAGTTTCGATGTAGTCTCTGCCGGGGTAGTAGCTGTTCTGGAGCTCATCCGAAATAACGGATATGCGGCTGAGAGCAAGGTTCAGGCCCTTTTCATTTCGAAGCACACTGCCGTAATCGTTCATAAGCTGCTGAATCTCGGCGCGAAGCGCCGAAAAGTCCCTCTTGACGACAGGTCTGTTTTCGTCAATAGGCAGCCTTGCCGGAGCTATTTTACCCATGTCCGACAGACGGCCGTTGATGTTTGCCGCGGCACGCCTGCCGAAAACGAGACACTCGAGCATGGAGTTCGAGGCAAGCCTGTTAGCTCCGTGAACTCCTGTGGAGGCGGCCTCGCCGCAGGCATAGAGGCCCTCGACCTTTGTTCTCGCGTCAAGGTCGGTCTGTATTCCGCCGATGAGGTAGTGCTGTACAGGGCAGACCGGTATCCAGACCTTGCTGATGTCCATTCCGCGCTTCAGGCATTCGTTGAAAATTGTGGGGAACCTGTGCTCAAGGTATTCGCGCGGCTCGGACGTGATATCAATGAAGGCGTGAGTCTCGCCGCTGCGTATAAGCTCTCTTGTAATGGCCCTTGCGACTATATCTCGCGGAGCCAGCTCGTTGAGCTCATGCGTACCGAGCATGAAGCGCACGCCCTCGGAGTTTTTCAGCAGTCCGCCCTCACCGCGGACGGATTCGGAAATCAGAAACGCTCGGTTTTCGTGCTTGTCCGACCAGAGTCCTGTCGGATGGAACTGGATAAACTCCATGTCCTTGAGGTTCGCACCGGCGCGCACCGCGGCGGCAAGCCCGTCTCCTGTTGCGACGGAGGGGTTAGTGCTGATTTTATAGACTTGGCCGATGCCGCCCGTTGCAAGAACGACATTCGGCGTATCAATAATATATAAGGTATCCGTTTTATCCAGAACGGCGCAGCCGGAAACAGCCCCGTCGTCATCCGTGAGAATGTCAACGCAGAAATTATGCGGCATAAAGGTGACGTTTTGCTTGAGCGAAACAAGATGCGCCAGCGCCTTGACAGTCTCACGACCTGTTGCGTCGCCGCCTGCGTGAACTATTCTTCTGCGTCTGTGTCCGCCCTCCCGGGTTATATCCAGGTCACCCTCGTTATCAAGGTCGAAAGGTACCTGCATATCAACAAGACTGTGAATGTCAAAAGGGCCTTCCGAAACGAGAACGCGAACAGCGTTTTCGTCGCAAAGCCCCGCGCCTGCGATCATAGTGTCCTCAAAATGGTAGACCGGTGCGTCGTCAAGCGAAATCGCCGCAGCGATTCCTCCCTGAGCGAGCCAGGAATTGCTGACCTCGGCGTCCTCTTTTGTAAGGATACAGCAGGAGTGCTTATCGTCAATGTGCAGGGCGGTATACAGCCCTGCGATGCCCGCACCGATTACAACAACATCATACTTAAGATGCTGAGTCTTGTCCGTATATTCGTTTGTTGCAAATCTCATAGCCGCGACGCCTCACAAAAAATACTGTAATGCTTATTGTAACACATCGCGACTGATTTTCAACACATATATTAATAGTTATTGTTTTCGCAAACTATGCCCTAGTAGCTTAAATTTTTGCGCAGATTGCTTTTCCAGTGTCGCGGCAGCCGAGGAGCGTCTTTCCCTCACTCATCGCGTCGCCCGTGCGGAAGCCTTCCTTCAGAACGGCGTCGACAGCTGCTTCAATCGCGTCCGCCTCCTTCGGCATATCAAAGGAGTAGCGCAGCATCATCGCGGCGGAAAGTATCATGCCGATGGGGTTAGCTTTGTCCTGCCCCGCAATGTCCGGTGCGCTGCCGTGAATGGGCTCATACAGCCCGCGCGTACCGTCGCCAAGGCTCGAAGAGGGTATCATGCCGATTGAGCCGGTTATCATGCTCGCTTCGTCCGAAAGTATGTCGCCGAAGAGATTTTCGGTGACGATAACGTCAAACTGCGAGGGGTCACGAACGAGCTGCATCGCGCAATTGTCGACATACATATGCGAAAGTATCACATCAGGATAATTTTCGGCAACTTTTGTCACAACCCTGCGCCAGAGCTTTGAGCTGTCCAAAACGTTTGCCTTGTCAACCGAGCAGACCTTTTTATGACGTTTTTGCGCTGTTTGGAAGGCGACGTGAGCTATGCGCTCGATTTCATGCTCGGAATAACCCATTATGTCCTGCGCATAGTCTTCGCCGTCTTTTTTCTCCGTCGTATGCTCTCCGAAGTAAGCGCCGCCGATTAGCTCACGCACGACAATAAAATCGATGCCCTTTTCGACTATAGAGGGCTTAAGGGGGCTCGCGTCACGCAGCTCGTCAAAAAGCTGCGCGGGGCGGAGGTTGGCATAGAGCCCAAGTCTCGCGCGCAGGTTCAGAAGTCCGCGCTCCGGGCGTTTTTCCTTTGAAACGCTATCCCACTTCGGACCTCCGACTGCGGATAGCAAAACGCTGTCTGAAGCGAGACAGGTGTCAAGGCTCGACTGAGGCAGAGGCTCGCCAAATTTATCGATAGCCTCGCCGCCCATCGGCGCCTCAGTATAATTAAATGTATGCCCGAACCTTTCGGCAACCTTATCAAGCACCGCCACAGCCTGCGCCATAATTTCGGGGCCAATTCCGTCGCCGCGTATAATTGCAATGTTTTTTGTCATTTCATTTCCCCCGTAATTGACGCCATCAGTCCGCCCTTGGCTATCATGTCCTTGATAAAATCAGGAAATGGTGTCGCCTGATAGCTCTCATTTTTCGTGACGTTCATAATTACACCGGTGTCAAAATCAATGTCAACCTCGTCGCCTTCGGCTATATTTTCGCTTGCTTTTTCACATTCAAGGATAGCAAGACCGATATTTATCGCGTTTCTGTAGAATATCCGTGCAAAGCTCTTTGCTATTACACAGGAAATTCCGCTTGCCTTGATTGCAATCGGCGCATGCTCACGCGAGGAGCCGCAGCCGAAGTTCACGCCCGCGACCATGATGTCGCCCTGCTTTACCCTCCCGACAAAGGACTTGTCGATGTCCTCCATGCAGTGCGCGGCAAGTTCCATATGGTTCTGAGTTGCGAGATAACGGGCAGGGATGATGACGTCCGTATCAATGTGGTCGCCGTATTTGATGGCTTTTCCGTGTGCGTTCATTCTCCAATTACCTCCTTCGGATGGCTGATATGCCCGGTTATCGCGCTCGCCGCGGCGACTGCGGGTGATGCGAGATAGATTTCGCTCTCGATATGCCCCATTCGTCCGACGAAATTGCGGTTCGTTGTGGAAACTGCTCTCTCGCCTGCGCAGAGTATACCCATGTGTCCGCCGAGGCAGGGCCCGCAGGTCGGAGTTGAAACTATGCAGCCGGCGTCCATAAATATTCTTGTGTAGCCGCGCTCGATGCACTCCATATAAATTTTCGGCGTAGCGGGAATTACAATGCCGCGCAGACCCTTTTTAATGTGCCTGCCCTTTAGTATTTCGGCCGCCGCCGCCATATCCTCGATGTTGCCATTCGTGCAGGAACCGATGACGACCTGGTCAATTTCGATTTCGCTGCCCTCCGTAGCGGGATGCGTCTTTTCGGGCAGATGCGGCCACGCGACTGTGCAGGGTATCTTCGAAAGGTCGAGGTCAATGACGCGGGCGTATTCGGCGTCGGCGTCGGCTTCAAATGCCGTCCACGTCCGGTCACAGCGACCTGCCATATATTCGCGTGTAATATCGTCTACGGCGAATATACCGTTCTTAGCCCCCGCTTCAATCGCCATATTGGATATTGTGAGCCTGTCACTCATCGTGAGGTCGCGCAGTCCCTCGCCGGAAAACTCAAGCGACTGATAAAGAGCACCGTCCACGCCTATCATACCGATGAGGTGCAGGATAATGTCCTTGCCGCTGACCCATTTTCCTTTTTTACCGGTTAGATTAACCTTAATTGCGGCAGGCACCTTGAACCAGGTTTCGCCCGTTGCCATTGCCGCCGCCATGTCCGTTGAGCCGACACCGGTGGAGAAAGCGCCCAGCGCGCCGTAGGTGCAGGTGTGGCTGTCCGCTCCGATTGCCGCTTCACCCGGAGCAATCAGACCCTTTTCGGGTATCAGCGCGTGCTCGATGCCCATTTCACCCACATCATAAAAATGCTCAAGGTCAAAGCGCTTGGCAAAATTACGGCATTTTTTGCAGTTTTCAGCCGCCTTAATATCCCTGTTCGGCGTGAAGTGGTCCATGATAAGTGTTATTCGCGCACCTTTTGCGACCTTGTCAAAACACGCCTTGTCAAACTCGTTTATCGCGACGGGTGCGGTTATATCATTGCCCAGAACGAGATCGAGCTTAGCTTTTATAAGCTGTCCTGCCGTGGCAGACGGTAATCCGGCGTGCACGGCGAGGATTTTTTGTGTCATTGTCATTCCCATAGCTTTTTGTCCTTTCGGGAAACTTTATTTTTTTGAGCCGACTATCTTATTTATTCCGTTAATATAAGCGCGTATAGAGGACTCAATTACGTCGGTGGAAAGGCCGCAGCCCGTGACAAGCGCGTTTCCGCATCGGAGCTTCACAACCGCTTCGCCCATGGCGTCCTCCCCGTCCGTAACGGCGTTCAGGCTGAAGTTTTCGAGAGTAATATCAAGCCCCGTAATTTTGTCGACAGCCTTGAACGAGGCATCGATAGGACCTGAGCCGATTGCGACCTCTTCAATAATTTCATCGTCCTTTTTAATCTTCACGCAGGCAAGATTTGTGATGTCCGTGCCAGTACTGACAAGGTGGCTGAGTAGCTCATATGTTACCGCAACAGCGTGCGTATTAACGAGTGCGAGAGCTTCTATGTCGTGGTCGGTGAGGTTCTTTTTCTTGTCTGCGAGCGCTTTAAAGCGCACGAAAATTTCGTCGAGCTGCTCTTTAGAAACTTCATAGCCCAGCTGACTGAGGCGGTCACGCAGGGCATGCTTTCCGCTGTGCTTGCCGAGAACCATGGTGTTCTGGGGAATTCCCACGTCTTCAGGCTTCATAATCTCGTAGGTCAGTGCATTTGCTATAACGCCGTGCTGATGGATGCCGCTTTCATGCGCGAAGGCGTTTGCACCCACAATGGATTTGCTGGGCGCGATTGGAACGCCTGTTACGGAGGATAAAAGCTTGCTGGTTCTGTAAATCTGTTTTGTGTTAATTCCTGTCTCCGCCTGATAGTACTCGCCGCGCGTTTTGAGCGCCATCACTATTTCCTCAAGGCTGGCGTTTCCCGCGCGCTCTCCGATACCGTTTACTGTGCATTCAACCTGACTCGCGCCTGCGCGGATGCAGGCGAGCGAGTTTGCGACAGCCATTCCGAGGTCGTCATGGCAGTGCGCGGAAATGTCCACGCTATCAATGCCCTTGGTGTTTTCACGCAGGTAGGTGATGAGGTCGAACATCTCCTGCGGAGAGGAATAGCCCACGGTGTCGGGAATATTCAGCACCGTCGCGCCCGCGTTTATGGCTGTTTCGCAGCATTTGACGAGGAAATTCCACTCGGAACGGGAGGCGTCCTCACAGGAAAATTCGACATCCTCGCAGAGCGATTTTGCGTAGGCAACATGCTTTGCGATGCTCTCCAGAACCTGTTCGCGGGACATTTTCAGCTTGAACTCCATGTGTATGTCACTGGTCGCGAGGAAAATGTGAATGCGCGGGTACTTCGCGCCTTTCACCGCATTCCATGCGGCGTCAATGTCTCCCTGTGTGCAGCGGGCGAGACTTGCCACCTTGCAGTTTTGTACAGTCTGAGCTATAGCTTCAACGCTCTTGAAGTCTTCCGGAGAGGCAATCGCAAAGCCGGCTTCAATTATATCAACACCGAGCGCGTCAAGCGTCCTTGCCATCTGCAGCTTTTCCGAAA
>JASDTK010000186.1:0-5085 GCA_041891555.1 Oscillospiraceae bacterium | reverse complement strand
GGTTCATGCTGCAGCCGGGGGATTGCTCGCCGTCGCGCAGGGTGGTGTCGAACACCTTGATTTTTCTCATTTTATAATCCTCCTTATTGATTTTGGAAAACAAAAAAGCTCCGTCTTCCTGAGAAGACGGAGCTGAAACTCCGCGGTACCACTTCAATTGACAGTTATCCTGTCCGCTTACGACATCTCAAACGAAATATCGCCTCTTTGGTAACGGTGAGGAAGCCCGTTCACACCTACGACCCCAAAGGGCTTTCAGCTGACTGCTCGAGGGTGAGCTCGCCTTGTCTCAACATACCGTTTCGCACCAAACAACGGCTCTCTGAATGTTTTTGATAGGCTTTGTCCCTGTCGCTGCATTTATGCTTTATTGTGCTAAAGCCTACACGAAGTTTCGGCTTTTGTCAAGAGGGACGGCACAAAATATTTCCGCTTTGACCGAAGTCTTATAATTCCGACAAAATGCGGCCCGTTTCCTCTCCCGTTTGTTGTGTACATATCCCAGTATATGCGGGAAAAGCCATAATGAATATAATTCTTTTCCCCAACCGGAAGTATTTTAGGAAAATAAACAGTTGACAACCGGTGTTTTTGTGATGTAACATGAAAACAATCAAATATTTCAAATGCTTTGATGGGAACAAGTAATTCGAGACCCGAGCTTCAGCGAGCTGCCGTTTGGTGAAAGACAGCGCCGCGTTTCGGAAGAAAATCATCCCGGAGCAGTTTGCAGAAGGACGGTGAGGCCCGTCTGTGTAAGCAAAAACGGTAAAACGCCCGTTACAGCGTCAGACGTTATTAGACGTCCCAGAGTGGTTCCTATAGGGCAGTGCAGCGCCTTATATGAGCAATAAGAGTGGTACCGCAGAGGAGTTTTGGCCTTTGTCTCTTGATATTCAGATGAAAGAGACAGGGCTTTTTTTGTTATCAGCCGGCACTTCCGATTTAAAGTATTACACTGGCAAACAATTTTGAACCGCTAATAGGAGGAATGTGATTTGAAACTGACGGGAGCAGAAATAATCATCGAGGTTCTGATCGAGCAGGGCGTTACGGACATGTTCGGTTACCCCGGCGGAGCCGCGCTCAACATTTTTGAGGCTCTGTATCACAGGCAGGACAGAATAGCGTTTTATTTAACCGCCCACGAACAGGGTGCTACACACGCGGCGGACGGTTACGCGAGAGCGACAGGAAAAACAGGAGTTGTCTTGGCAACGAGCGGACCGGGCGCGACAAATACGGTTACCGGAATAGCAACAGCTTACCTTGACAGCGTGCCGATGGTAGTAATTACGGCGAACGTAGGCACACCGCTTATCGGCAAGGACAGCTTTCAGGAGGTTTTCATAACAGGCATAACCCAGCCTATAACCAAGCACAACTACGCGGTACGCGATATTACGAAGCTTGCGGATACGATTCGCGACGCATTCAAGATTGCCGGCAGTGGCAGACGCGGTCCTGTGCTCGTCGACATTCCGAAGGACATAACTGCGGCGGTATTTGATTATACTCCCGCGCCGAAGTGGTCGGAACCAAAAGCGCCAAGCGCCCCTATGGGTGAGCTGCAAAAGGTGGCAGACCTCATAGCAAAGGCGCAGCGTCCTGTTGTCTGCTTCGGCGGCGGAGTTATCAGCAGCGAGGCCAGCGAGGAACTGCTCACATTTGTCAAAAAAGCGAGAATACCGACTTGCCATACTATCATGGGGACCGGAGTAATAGGTTTCGGAGACGATCTCGATATGGGTATGGTCGGTATGCACGGCAGTATGACGGCGAATCACGCGATTGACGAGACAGACCTTCTGCTCGCAATGGGTACGCGTTTTTCGGACCGAGTTGCGCTGAACCTGCGCGATTTCGCCCCGCACGCTACTATAGTGCAGTTTGATATCGACGAGAGCGAAATTCGTAAGAACGTGCTCGTAGATCTAGCCATCATCGGCGATTTAAAAATGGAGCTCCAGAGCCTGATTCCGATTGTCTCCGAAAAAGAGCGTCCCGAATGGCTCGAGTTGGTCGCAAAGTGGAAAAAGGAATACGATATTGTAAACGGCAAGAATATAAACAGTATTCGTCCGGTTGACATTATGGAGATTATCGGTGAAAAGAGCCATTCGAACGCCGTAATCGCAACTGATGTCGGCCAGCACCAGATGTGGGCGGCGCAGTTCTGCAAGAAGACGCGGCCACGCGGCTTCCTCACAAGCGGAGGACTGGGTACAATGGGCTACGGCTATGGCGCGGCAATCGGCGCGGCTGTCGGACTGAAGGACGCGACGGTATTCCACATAACAAGTGACGGAAGCTTTCACATGAACATGAACGAGGCCTGCACTGCGGTTTCAAACAAACTGAAGGTTATTACGGTAATATTTGACAACAAGGTGCTCGGCATGGTACACCAGTGGCAGAACGATTTTTATGATAAGCATTTTGTCGCGACCGAGCCTGAACGCAAAACAGACTATATCAAGCTTGCGGAAGGCTTCGGTGCTAAGGGCTTCAGGGCCGAGACGAAGGAAGAACTGGCAAAGGCAATTGACGATGCTATGGCCTGCGAAGGGCCAGCTTGGATTGTCTGCCCAATTGATCGCAACGAAAAGGTTCTTCCGATGATACCCAACGGCGGAACAGTTCGCTCTGCGATACTTGTATAGAGGGAGGATGCAAATATGAACGGCAAAAAGGCCATCATAGCAATGCTTGTTGAAAACAACGCGAACGTACTCACGCGCGTAGCTATGCTTTTCGGTAAGCGCGGCTACAACATTGACTCTCTCACCGTTTCGGAAACGAACGATCCGATGATTTCCCGCATAACGATAACCACTCAGGGTGATGACAGAATTATCGAGCAAATAATCCTCCAGACCAAAAAGATGGTCGAGATCAAGGCTGTTAGGCTTGAGGATGAAAACGAAGCGATACTGCGTGAATTGCTGCTTGTCAAGGTTGCTGCCGACGAAAGCCAGCGCGCGGCGATTCGTGATATCTGCGAGATTTACAAGGCCAGCATAGTCGATTTTTCACCAGCGAGCATTGTCTGCGAGCTGACGGGAAAGCCCTCAAAAATAAACGGTTTTCTGGAGATTGTCGGCAAATATGAAATCCTCGAGCTCTGCCGTACCGGTGTTACGGCGATGGATCACGGCAACAAGATAATGGTCTGCGAGAACAAGGAAAGCCACAGGTCTTAACCTGTATTATAAAGTTCATTTGTTTTAAAATATAAAAGGAGACTACTGAAATGATCAACAAATATTATGATTCGGACTGCAACATGGAGCTTCTGAAGGGCAGAACCGTTGCCATCATCGGATACGGCAGCCAGGGCCACGCACACGCACAGAACCTCAAGGAATCGGGCGTTAAAGTAATCGTTGGACTTCGTAAGGACTCAACCAGCTGGGCGAAAGCTGAAGCCGCGGGACTTACCGTTATGGATGTACCCTCTGCGGCAAAGGCGGCCGATATGGTCATGATGCTTGTTCCCGACGAAAAAGCGGCTGACATCTACTACGCCGAGGTTGAGCCCAACCTTTCCGAAGGCAATATGCTGATGTTTGCACACGGCTTTAATATTCATTTCAACTTCATCGCTCCTCCCAAAAATGTGGACGTGGCAATGGTCGCTCCCAAGGGACCCGGTCATACTGTACGCAGCCAGTATCAGGAGGGCAAGGGTGTTCCGAGTCTGATCGCCATATATCAGGACTACTCCGGCAAGGCCAAGGAGTATGCTTTGGCGTATGCTTCCGGTATCGGTGCAGGCCGTGCGGGAATACTTGAAACAAGCTTCCGCGAAGAGACTGAAACAGACCTCTTCGGTGAGCAGGCCGTTCTCTGCGGCGGCGTGACGGAGCTTATGAAGGCTGGGTTCGACACTCTTGTCGAGGCGGGATACGAGCCCGAAATGGCGTACTTTGAGTGCATTCACGAGATGAAGCTGATTGTTGACCTCATAAACAGCGGTGGCTTCGCGATGATGCGCTACAGCGTTTCCAATACCGCCGAGTACGGCGACTACCGTACCGGCAGACGTTTGATTACAGAGGATACCCGCAAGGAAATGAAGAAGGTTCTGCGTGAGATTCAGGACGGCACCTTTGCAAGCGAATTTATGACGGAGTTCTCCTCCGGAAGGCAGGCAAAGTTCCTTGCGACACGCAGACTCGAGAGCGAGCATCCGCTGGAAAAGGTCGGTAAAGAGCTCCGCAAGATGATGAGCTGGCTAAAGAAATAATTTACTATGCAAGCATTGCGCTTGCTGAACTAAAGCAAAGAACCGTTTCTCTTTTCCGCAAGGAAAAGAGAAACGGGTCTTTGCCTATGTGTGCAAAGGAGTTGCAGAAAATGAAAAGTGATAATGTAAAAACCGGCATCCAGCAGGCACCGCACAGGAGCCTGTTTTACGCTCTCGGGTTCACAAAAGAGGAGCTTTCGCGCCCGCTTGTGGGCATAGTAAGCTCCTATAACGAGATTATTCCCGGACACATGAATCTCGACAAAATTACTGAGGCGGTCAAGACCGGCGTCCTCATGGCGGGCGGAACGCCGATAGTATTTCCTTCAATCGGAGTTTGCGATGGTATCGCAATGGGACATGATGGAATGAAATATTCTCTTGTTACGAGAGATTTGATTGCCGACAGCACAGAGTGCATGGCACTTGCCCATCAATTTGACGCGCTCGTAATGATTCCGAACTGCGACAAAATTGTACCCGGGCTCCTCATGGCGGCGGCGCGCGTGAACGTCCCGACCATCTTCGTTTCCGGCGGGCCTATGCTTTCCGGAAATTTGAACGGAAAACGCACCTGCCTTTCTTCGATGTTTGAAGCGGTGGGCGCCTACCATGCGGGAAAGATGAGTGCCGATCAGGTTGAAGAATATGAGCTCAACGCCTGTCCGACCTGCGGCTCCTGCTCTGGCATGTACACCGCGAACTCCATGAACTGCGTCACCGAGGCTCTCGGTATGGCGCTCCGCGGCAACGGAACGATACCTGCCGTAATGTCAGCAAGGCTTCGCCTTGCAAAGCAGACAGGCATGAAAGTCCTGGAACTGCTTGAAAAAGAG
>JASDTK010000185.1:12144-17587 GCA_041891555.1 Oscillospiraceae bacterium | reverse complement strand
CCTCCTGTTACTATATATTTGGTTATGACATGGCAACCAGCCATGTCTTTTTCCATCTTGTTGCCTAAGCTGTTAAAATGAGAGGACAATAGGTCTGACGGGGCCCTCCAAGGACTATCCACGTCCGTTGTAAAGTCAGTCAGCCATCCTCTTATTCGCAGCGTTCGATTTTTGCAGGTAGAGCCGCCAATCGGTGCGTTCGTGTCACCAAACAGATAGAATCGGCAGTGAGAAAAGGATGGTTCGCCAATTGTAAATCTGTGATAGGAGCGTTGGTTATGAACGCAGTGGGAATTGATGTTTCCAAAGGAAAAAGCATGGTATCGGTGATTCGTCCCTTTGGCGAATTGGTAGTAAAGCCCTACGAGGTACGCCACACATCCAGCGAACTCAGTGAGTTGGCAAAGCAGCTGAAAAGTCTGGAGGGTGAAACGCGGGTGGTGATGGAACACACAGGGCGGTACTATGAACCTGTTGCCCAGATGCTCCATGATGCCGGCATTTTCGTTAGCGCAGTCAATCCGCTGCTCATCAAGGGATATGGGAACAATTCTCTGCGCAAGGTCAAAACGGACAAGGCGGATTCTCTCAAGATCGCCCGATATGGTCTTGACAATTGGGTCGACCTGCGAGAACATACTTCTATGGATACGATTCGTTACCAACTGAAAAGCATGAACCGGCAATATGGTCTGTACTCGAAAAATAAAATTGCTTTCAAGAACAATCTCATTGCCTTGCTTGATCAGACTTATCCCGGTGTAAACGCCCTCTTTGACAGCCCTGTCCGTGCCGATGGGAGCCAAAAGTGGGTGGACTTTGCTGCGTCCTTTTGGCATGTGGACTGTGTGCGTAGCCTAAGTCAGAATGCTTTTATTGAGCGTTACCTCAAGTGGTGCAAGAGGCACGGCTACAACTTTAATGCTGCCAAAGCCGCCGAAATTCATGCCGAATCAAAAGAACTGATTGCCATGCTGCCGAAAAACGCTCTGTCTAAGGTGATGGTTCAGGAAGCGATTACCCAGCTTAATACGGTGTCTAAAACAGTTGAGGTCTTTCGCACTGAAATGAATCAGCTTGCCAAGGAGCTTCCTGAATACGATGTTGTAATGGGGTTGTACGGCACAGGAAAGTCTCTCGGCCCGCAGCTCATGGCTGAGATTGGCGATGTGCGCCGATTCGCCCACAAGGGTTCTTTAACGGCGTTTGCAGGCGTAGATCCTGGTGCAAACCAGTCCGGTACATACGAGGCCACAAGTACGCGCTCCTCCAAGCGTGGTTCTCCTGCGCTAAGAAAAACGCTTTTTGTGTTAATGACGGTGCTGCTCCAAAATGTGCCGTCCGATGACCCTGTGTTTCAGTTTTTGGACAAGAAGCGCGCTGAGGGCAAACCTTATTACGTCTACATGACCGCCGGCTGCAACAAGTTCCTACGCATTTACTACGGCAGAGTGAAAGAGTACATGAATACACTTGACACACCTGTGGACATGGATTCAACCGGTCTTTCCCGATAGACTATTTTCTTCCCATGTTGGGTCAGCGCTCCGGCGGTGGCCTTTTTGTGTTGCTCGTTTTTCTTAATTTGTTTTTTCTTCTTGACCTATTGACTTTTTATTTGCAGGCTTTACAGCCATGTTGTTCTCAAAAACAGCCTTGCCGTTCAGCCGAATCCAAGCGTAGTTGGGGCTTGATACAGAAAACTCTACAAAGGGACTCTGCAACATATCTTTATAGACGTCCTTCCTGTTGTTGGTGCAGAACCACAGCTTGCCGTACCGTTCAAAACAAAACATAAACGGGCGGCATTTTGCTTTGCCATCACGGCCTATGGTAGCCAGATACTGTACGGGATTTTCAGACAGGAACTTTACGACTTCATTCATAATAATATACCTCCAAAAGTATTAAATGATTTTAAGCTTGCATTTGCTCGCTTGTGCTATTATAATAATTCCATAGAGCCAAATTGTAAAGTAAGCACAATATTGTGCTTTAGTATCCTATTTGATACTATTATGTAACCGCAAGTGTTTGGAGGCGTTAGTTATGACTGAAAAAACAGCGTTACCGGCTTGTCCGGTTGAAACCACTTTGCTTTTAATAAGTGACCGCTGGAAGGTTTTGATTTTGCGTGACCTGATGGGCGGCACTAAACGCTTCGGTGAGCTTAAAAAGTCAATCGGAAGTGTTACACAAAAAGTGCTGACCGCCAATTTGCGCGACATGGAGGAAAAGGGGCTGCTTACCCGTAAGGTCTACGCAGAGGTGCCTCCCCGCGTGGAGTACACCTTGACTGAAACAGGCTACAGTTTGAATCCGGTTTTGGAAGCTATGATGAACTGGGGCACTATGTATAAACAAAAAAACACATGATTTTTAACTAATAACGCGTTGCTTTTTTTCTGCAGTACACAACAAAGAGGAACGGGCGAATGCCCGTTCCTCTCGTTTTATTATGTTATGCCTTAGTCGGCGTCGGAAATCAGACCGTAGCCGCCGTTATTGCGGCGATAGACGATTGCAAAGGCGTTGCCCTCCGACTGGTTTTTGAAGGCGAAGAACTCGTGCTCCAGGAGATTCATTTGGAGAATCGCTTCCTCCGGCGTCATGGGCTTTATCGGGAAGCGCTTTGAACGGACGATATCGAAGTCCTTTTCCTCATCTTCGGGAATGAAGCTGCCTGTAAACTCTTTTTCGATGACGCCCTCGCGCAGACGTTTTTCGAGACGGGTCTTGTTTTTTCTGATCTGGCTCTCGATTGAGGCGCAGGCAGAGTCGATTGATGCGCGCATATCGCCCGTCAGCTCGCTGACCCTGTAGTACATGCCGTTATTTTCAATTGTGACTTCTGCTCTGTATCTGCCCCTTTCGGAGCTGAACGTAATAAAGGCTTTTGAATCTCCACGGAAGAAGCGATCAATCTTGCCGACCTTGCGCTCGGCGTATTCCATGATCTCGTCTGGTACCTTGATTTTCTTTTCTGTTACTGTGAATTTCATAATGTACAACTCCTTCTTGTGGCGCAATGCCTTGATGTCAGAGGAGCCGATCCGGGGGAGCCGAAACTGCCCCTCCTATGTAATAATTATATCATAATTTCTTAAGAACACAATTGTTATTATATCTAAATCACTCTGTTCGAAATGGTGAAACAAACAGATGCGCTCGATGAGCGGAACACTATGCTTTACGGAAAGAGCCGGCTGCCGAAGACGATGACGAATCAAAACGAATACAAATTACACGCCCGCTTTTGTCTTTTTATTCCTATTAAGTGTTGAAATACGGTAAAAATGTGATAACATATAAGTTACGCTATATTTTCTCTATTGCAAGGAGGTAACTTTAAACTATGGCAAAAAAGCAGTTCAAAACAGAATCCAAAAGAATTCTGGAGCTCATGATTAACTCAATCTACACTCACCCGGAAATCTTCCTTAGAGAAATCATCTCCAACGCGAGCGACGCCATCGATAAGCTCTGCTACCTTTCGCTTACTGACGAAAATGTCGGAATGCAGCGCTCGGATTTTAAAATCAAACTCGGATTTTCGGAAGAGGACCGCATCATCAGCGTTTCCGACAACGGCATCGGCATGACGAAAGAAGAGCTTGAAAACAATCTCGGAGTTATTGCAAAGAGCGGCTCACTGAAATTCAAGAGCGAGATGGAAAAATCCGGCGAGGCCTCCGACCTTGATATAATCGGGCAGTTCGGCGTCGGCTTCTACTCCGCTTTCATGGTGTCCGACAAGGTCACCGTTATTACGAAAGCCTATGGCTCCGACACAGCCTACAAGTGGGAAAGCACGGGAACTGACGGCTATACGGTTGAAGACTGGCACAAGGACAGCGTCGGAACGGACGTCATCATGCATATAAAGCAGGATGTCGAGGAGGGAGAATATACCCGTTTTCTGAATGACATGTCCATAGGTCAGCTTATAAAGAAATACAGCGACTTCATCCGCTGGCCCATCGTTATTGACGCGACAGACTTTGAGGAAGTCGAGACGGGTGAACTGGACTCCGACGGAAAACCGGTCACTAAAGAGGTTACGAAAACGGTTGAACAGGTCATCAACAGTATGGTTCCGATTTGGCAGCGCTCAAAGGACGAGGTCACAAAGGAAGAATCTGACGAGTTCTATAAGAACATTTATTACGACTATGAGCCGCCAGTATCTACGATACGCGTAAGCGCCGAAGGTCAGGTTTCCTATAAGGCAATGGTCTTTATCCCCGGCAGAGCGCCCACAAACTTCTTCTCTGACCAATTCGAGCCGGGGCTCCAGCTCTACTCGAACGGCGTCATGATAATGGAACGCTGTAAGGATGTAATCCCCGACTGCTTTCGCTTCGTGCGCGGCGTCGTGGACAGCCCCGATTTCCCGCTCAACATTTCGCGCGAGACGCTTCAGAGCGGCAGGCAGCTGAAGATCATCCAGACCAACCTTGAAAAAAAGGTTAAAAACGAGCTGCGCAGAATGATGGACGAGGAGCCCGAGAACTACGAAAAGTTCTACGGGGCTTTCAGCATGCAGATTAAATATGGCATAGTCGAAAACTACGGCGAGAAGAAGGACATGCTCATGGACCTTCTGATGTTCTATTCGAGCAAGGAAAAAGAGCTCGTACCTCTGCGCGAGTACAAGGGAAAAATGCCCACGGAACAAAAGTTTATTTACTACGTCTGTACTGACAGCGTTGCTAAAGCTGAGAGCCTGCCTCAGGCGGAGCTTGTGCGCGACAAGGGCTTTGAAATATTCTACATGACGGATGAGGTCGATGACTTCATTATCCGCCAGCTGAAGGAATATGAGGGCATCAAGTTCTGCAACCTCACGAATGATGACCTTGGGCTTGAAACCGAGGAGGAAAAAACCGAAGCGGACAAGAAGTTCGAGGAAAACAAGGAGCTTTTGGACTTTGTGAAAGAAACTCTGGGCAGCGGCATTTCTGACGTCCGCTTGAGCCACAAGCTCGTCAGCCACCCCGTTTATCTCACCTCAGAGGGCGAAATCTCCATTGAGATGGAAAAATATTTTATGCTTATGAAAAACGAAGCTGCACAGAATATCAAGGCAAAAAGAGTCCTAGAGCTAAACAGCGAGCACCACGCTTTCAAAGCTCTCAAGGAAGCCTTTGAAACCGACAGAGACAAGGCCTCAAAGCTCGCGAAGATACTGCTCGCTCAGGCTCTGCTGATTGCCGGTTTACCCCTTGAAAACGCGGCCGAATATACTGAGCTCATCTGCGAACTGTTTTAGGTATACAACAATTGACGGAATGAACGATGACCGTTTCTCCGATTAAAAGGGGAAACGGTCATCGGCGGCTGATTCAAATTCCATTTCTTCCGATACATTACATTGACATAGATTCATATTTTATATAGAATAGAGTTTAATGTTCAGGAAAGGAGCGCAAGCCATGGAGCG
>JASDTK010000185.1:11321-12134 GCA_041891555.1 Oscillospiraceae bacterium | reverse complement strand
CGTCTACATACATATACCATTCTGCGCGAGCAAATGCTCATACTGCGATTTCTACTCCCTTGCGGGTCAGGAAAGCAAGATGGAGAAATACCAGCGCGCTCTTATCAGGCACATTGAGGAGGCAGCTCCTCAACTGGAGCCGTATTACATCGACACAATATATTTTGGAGGCGGTACTCCCAGTTTTTACGGGGCAAAATATATATGCGAACTTTTCAACACCTTGAAGCGCACGGCCAAGGTTTTGAAATCCGCCGAGGTCACTGTCGAGATGAACCCCGACAGTGTTGCGCAGGATGAGCTTCGTATGCTGAGAAACGAGGGCGTAAACCGCATCTCTCTCGGCGTTCAGTCTGCAAACGACGATATTTTGAAGCTCATAGGCCGCAGACACAGCTTTAAGCAGGCGGAGCAGGCAGTGAGACTTGCCAAGGCCGAGGGCTTTGACAATATAAGCCTCGACCTCATTTACGGTCTGCCGAGTCAGACGAAAAACGCCTGGGCGGACACGCTTTCCAAATGCATCGCGCTCCGGCCTCAGCATTTTTCCTGCTACGGACTGAAGCTTGAGGAGGGCACGCCGATTTGCAAATACCGTGACTCCGCGTTTTTGCCCGATGATGACGATCAGGCGGATATGTATCTCTATATGACAGATATTCTGGGGCACTACGGTTATCCGCAGTACGAGATTTCGAACTTTTCCCTCCCCGGCAGGGAGTCCAGGCACAATCTCAAGTACTGGCAGCTGGACGATTACATGGGCTTTGGTCCCGGCGCCCATTCCTTTGTGGGCGGTATTCGCTACAGCTA
>JASDTK010000185.1:0-11311 GCA_041891555.1 Oscillospiraceae bacterium | reverse complement strand
CCGCGACCTCGACAGGTACATCGAAGGAGTATCCGGAAATGCGGACATAATCGACGAATATGAAGAAACGGACAAACTAGGCAGAGCAGCGGAATACATCATGCTGGGTATGAGGACTCTCCGCGGTATATCTAAGGATGAATACAACACCGTCTACAGAAGCGGTTTCGATAAAATTGAATATCTATTGGGCGAATATGAAAAAAAGGGCTGGGCAAGGCAAAACGGCGAGCGGTGGAGCTTCACTTCATCGGGCTTTTTGCTGTCGAACATTCTGATCGGCACCCTACTTGAAGCCCAGTCTCAGGCAAAGATGAGCGCGAATCCCTGGATGATTGAACCATCTGCAAATACAGCGGCCGAAAATCCGGTTTCAGATGGTACAGTTGAAGAAAATCCACAGGAACAGCAAATAATAATTAAACAGTAAACACAAAGCAAGACATATAAAAATTGGGGAAGTGGACAACATTAAACTGGTCAGCGGAAAATCAAACAGTAACGGAAATCACGAAAGATCAGACAGGAGCAGACAGGCTCCGCCGGCTCAAAGCCGTGCGGTCAGACCTGTACAGCCAGCGCCGATAAGGCCGCAGGAAGGACCTGTCAAAAAGCCTCAGAAAGCGAAAATGCGGAATGGAACCGGAGGAAGAAAAGCAATCGTTGTCATAGCCATAGTTCTGGCTGTGGTATGCGCGGGCTTTGCCGGACTCGGTATATAGGGAACAGACCTCTCGGGTATGACTTCCTCAGAAGCAGCCGACGCTCTGGTCGCAAACAATATCGGAACAGACGATGACAAAACGCTCACCGTTTCTCTTCCCGCGGGCTGCGAACTGTCCATTAGCGGCAAGGACGCGGGCAGTTACCTCTCGGCTCCGGACGCTGCGGTATATGCTTATGACGCCTGCCACGGCGGCTCCTTCATTACGAACACAATAAAATACATAAAGTCCGCTTTGTCTGGCATGGATCTCGCGGCTTCGAACGGCGAAGACCTTAAAGAGGACTATCTTCGCAGCAAAATTGACGAGGGCGCAAAGCAGTCCAGCCTAAAGCTTATGCAGTCCAGCATCGATATCGGCGAGGACAGCATAACGGTCGTCAAGGGCGCAAGCTCTGTTCAAATCAATGCGGATGAGCTGTACAATACAGTAAAGGACGCTTTGGTAAGCGGCAATTACGACCCGATTAAATATACCGCCGAGGCCGTCGAAGGCTCGAAAACAGAAAAAATAGACCTGCAGGAGCTTTATGACACCGTATTTGAAGAACCGGTCAACGCGGAATACGACCCGGAAACCAAGCAGGCAACCGCGCATGTGACGGGCAGGAGTTTTGACATCGACGCCGCGCAGAAGCTCTGGGATGATGCTAAAAACGGCGACGAAGTCGTTATTCCTCTCATAAAAACAGAGCCCGAAATCACAACCGAAAAGCTCAATTCCTTGCTTTTCGCGGACCTTCTCGCGCAGAAGAGCACCACTCTTCAGGGCAGCTCGGCCAACCGAATTAACAACGTCACTAAAGCCGCCTCGTCCATCAACGGTATTATATTGAATCCCGGCGAGGAATTTTCATACAACAAAACTCTTGGTCAGCGTACAAAGGCAAACGGTTATCTGGAGGCCGGCGCCTATTCGGGCGGTCAGGTCGTTCAGGAAATCGGAGGCGGCATCTGCCAAGTGTCCTCAACGCTCTATTACTGCACGCTGATATCAAACCTTGAGATTGTAGACAGAACCTGTCACTACTTCGGGGTCAGTTATCTGCCGGCGGGGCTGGACGCAACCGTCAGCTGGCCGACGCCGGACTTCAAATTTAAAAATAACGGCACTTATCCAATCAAGATACTTGCTTCCGTCGACAAAACCAAGAACATTGTGACCGTTCAGATTTACGGCTCTAATCCCGATGGAATAAAAGTCGAAATGACGACCAGCTCTTGGCAGCTCGCCGACGGCTACGGCGCGCAGTCCACTCGCAATGTCTATGACAAGGACGGAAAGCTTTTAAGCAGCAAGGCCGAAGCAAAGAGTAGATACTATTACCATACGAGTCCGAGCCCTTCGGTTAGTCCCTCCGCGTCCGCCTCGCCGAGCGCGTCTGCTTCCCCGAGCGTAACGCCTACGCCTACCCAGCCTGTTACGCCCACGCCGAGCGCGACGGTCAATCCGGTGTCGGGAACAGACGTTGTCGGGTAATGGCTGATTAAGCTCTCAACGCGTTAATCACGTTGCATTTATACTTAACGCGCACCTAAAATACAGGAGGAAATAAAATGAGCAAAGGAACATTCTACATCACGACTCCGATCTATTATCCATCGGACAAGCTTCACATCGGGCACGCTTACTGCACCGTTGCAA
This sequence comes from Oscillospiraceae bacterium, assembly GCA_041891555.1. Classification (GTDB taxonomy): domain Bacteria; phylum Bacillota; class Clostridia; order Oscillospirales; family Oscillospiraceae; genus UBA2658. The sequence continues at coordinate 8,942 of JASDTK010000185.1, read as the reverse complement.
CGGACACTATAGCGCGCTATAAACGAATGTGCGGCTATGATGTCATGTTCCTCACAGGTACCGACGAGCACGGCCAGAAGATTGAGGAAAAGGCCAAGGCCAAGGGTGTGTCCCCAAAGGAATTCGTAGACAATATCGTCGAGGGCAAGGGCGGCATACTCGACCTGTGGAAGCTCATGAACATTTCAAACGACCGCTTTATACGCACGACGGACGACTATCATGTCGAGTCGATACAGAAAATTTTCAAGCAGATGTACGACAAGGGCGACATCTACAAGGGCTCCTACAAGGGCAAATACTGTACCCCCTGCGAGAGCTTCTGGACTGAGAGCCAGCTCAAGGACGGCAAATGCCCCGACTGCGGGCGCGAGGTGCACGACGCGGAGGAGGAGGCCTATTTCTTCCGCCTCTCCAAGTACGCGGACAGAATCCAGACGCTTCTGGAGACCCCCGGTTTTCTCGAGCCCGCCTCCCGTGTCAACGAAATGATAAATAACTTTATTAAGCCCGGACTTGAGGATTTGTGCGTGTCTCGCACGACTTTCACTTGGGGCATACCCGTTACCTTCGACCCCGGCCACGTCGTCTACGTCTGGGTAGACGCTCTTTCAAACTATATCACGGCTCTCGGCTACGGCAACGACAAATACGATGATTTCGGCAAATACTGGCCCGCCGTCCACATGGTCGGCAAGGAAATCGTGCGTTTCCACTCGATTATCTGGCCCGCGATGCTCATGAGCCTTGAGCTGCCGCTTCCGAAAAAGGTCTACGGCCACGGCTGGCTGCTCATGGACGGCGGCAAAATGTCAAAATCAAAGGGCAATGTCGTCGACCCTTATCTGCTTTCGGAACGCTACGGCGTGGACAGTCTGCGCTATTTCCTGATGCGCGATTTCCCTCTCGGCTCTGACGGCAACTTCTCTAACGAGCTGCTCATCAGCCGCATAAATTCCGACCTCGCCAACGACTTCGGAAATCTCGTTTCCCGCACTGTCGCGATGGTTTTCAAATATTTCGGCGGAACTCTGCCTGTTGAACGCACTTCCGACCCGCTCGACGACGAGCTAATTTCAATGGCTAAGGCTCTGCGCGGCATCTACGAACAGAGCATGGAGGGCTTTGCTACCCAGACCGCCGTGCAGGAGGTTTTCAAGGTCATCTCCCGCGCGAACAAATATATTGACGAGACAGCCCCCTGGGTTCTTGCCAAGGACGAAAAAACCAAGGCCCGCCTTGCAACGGTCATGTACAACCTGCTTGAGACTATCCGCATAACCACAACCCTGCTGCAGCCCGTCATGCCCGACAGCTGTGAGAAGGCCTTCGCGCAAATCGGCGCGGCGGAAAAGGACAAGACGTGGGATAACGCCGCTACCTTCGGCGTGCTGCCCGCTGATGTTACTGTACAGAAGGGCGAAACACTTTTCCCTCGCATCGACATGGAAAAGGAGCTCGACTATCTTGAAAGCCTGAGCGGCGCGAAGGCGGAGCCGGAAGCACCCGCGATTCCGGCGGTCACGATTGACGAATTTGCAAAGGTTCGTATGACGGTCTGCAAGGTGCTCGAATGCGAAAATGTCAAGAAATCCGATAAGCTTCTCCGTTTCAAGCTTGACGACGGCTCGGGTACTCCCCGTCAAATATTCTCCGGCATCGCAAAGTTCTATAAGCCCGAGGAGCTGGTCGGAAAGACCGTCGTCGCCTGCACAAATCTGCCCCCGCGCAAGATGATGGGCGACGAGTCAAACGGTATGCTTCTCTCCGCGGAAAAGGACGGAGCGCTCAATTTGCTTATGCTTGACGATACCGTTCCCGCAGGCTCTGTTATCTGCTGAAGCGACTTTATAAGCAATAATTATATCAAATAGATAAAACGGGGCTTCATCTCAGCTGAGATGAAGCCCCGTTTTTTAGTGCAGCATTATAATTCTTAAAACTCTGACGGGTTAAAAACTCATTAGTCAGATGCTTTTCCGCCCCTGCGGCTGTCAATGAAAACCATTAGCGCGGCGACATCCGCGGGCGATACTCCGGAAATACGGCTCGCCTGACCGAAGTTTTCGGGACGTATCTTTGTCAGCTTCTGCCGCGCCTCAATACGGAGTCCCGTAACGGTTCCATAATCAATATCCGGCGGCAGCTTGCGGTTTTCCATTTTTGAAAACTCTTTGACCTCTCTGAGCTGACGGTCAATGTAACCTGCGTATTTCAATTGTATCTCGACCTGCTCCGTAACCGCGCGTGTAAGCCCGGGCCGGACGGCGTCAAAAGGCGTAAGGTCGCCATATTCGATTTGAGGACGGCGCAGAAGCGTCGCAAGATTTATTCCGGAAACAGGAGGCGTCGTGCCCTTTGATATAAGCATCTCGCAGAGTGCTTCCGTCGGAGCGACGTAGGTATTTTCCAGCCTTTCAATTTCCTTTTCAACTGCGTCGTATTTTTCCAGAATGGCCTGATACTGCTCCTCGCTAACCAGTCCTATGCGTCTGCCGTAGTGTGAAAGCCTGATGTCGGCGTTGTCCTGACGGTGCAGGAGCCTGTATTCCGTGCGGGAGGTCATCATTCGGTAGGGCTCGTTCGTACCCTTGGTAACGAGGTCGTCAATGAGCGTGCCGATATAGCCGTCGCTGCGCTGGAGTATCAGCGGCTCCTCGCCTTTAATCTTCAGCGCGGCGTTCACGCCCGCCACAAAGCCCTGGGCGGCTGCCTCCTCATAACCGGAGGAGCCGTTGAACTGCCCCGCGCCGTAAAGTCCCAAAATTTTCTTCGTTTCCAGCGTGGCGAAAAGCTCTGTCGTGTCAACACAGTCGTATTCTATCGCGTATGCGGGACGGGTCATCTCCGCGTGCTCGAGTCCCGGAATGGTGTGGAGCATAGCAATCTGCACCTCTTCGGGCATTGAGGACGAAAAGCCCTGTATATAGACCTCCTCGGTATCGAGCCCCATCGGCTCGACGAAAAGCTGATGCCGCGGCTTGTCGGCAAAGCGCACCACCTTGTCCTCAATCGACGGGCAGTAGCGCGGACCTACGCCCTCGATGACTCCGCTATACAGAGGGCTGCGGTGCAGATTCGCTCTTATTATCTCGTGCGTTTTATTGTTTGTATAGGTAAGATAGCAGGACGCGAGATTTTCAAGCGCTGCGGTCGTGCGGTAGGAGAACGGTACAATTACGTCATCGCCGGGCTGAATCTCCATTTTTGAAAAATCAACCGTTCTGCGGTTTATACGCGGAGGGGTACCGGTTTTAAACCGCCTTATCGAAAGTCCCAGCTCTTCAAGGCAGGTACCCAGAGGCACCGCGGCGGAATTTCCGTCCGGCCCCGATTCTCGCAGGACATCGCCAATAATTATTCTGCCCTTGAGATACGTACCGGTGCAAATTACGGCTGCCTTACAGTAAAAGGCGGCGCCGGTCTGTGTGCGCACAAAGGAAATCTTGCCGTTTTCCGTTCCGATTTCGACAATCTCCGCCTGCTTTATGCGAAGATTTTCCTGAAGCTCCAGCGTATGCTTCATTATGCTCTGATATTTTCGCCTGTCCGCCTGCGCGCGGAGCGAATGTACGGCGGGGCCCTTCCCCAGATTCAGCATACGGTACTGTATGCAGGCCCTGTCGGCGGCAACGGCCATTTCTCCGCCGAGCGCGTCCAGCTCGCGAACAAGGTGCCCCTTTCCCGTACCGCCGATTGCGGGGTTGCAGGGCATATTGCCGCAGGTGTCCATATTTATTGTAAAAATCATCGTGTCAAGTCCCATACGGGCGCAGGCAAGAGCTGCCTCTATTCCCGCATGACCCGCCCCGATGACCGCAACGTCGCATTTTCCAGCGTCATAATTCATAGCGAATGAACCCTCCCGTGCGCGGACGTGAAACATTATTGCTGATATTATAGTCCAATATTTATTAGCGCGCAAATTTTTTTAATAGCCATTTTTTACTTTATTAAAGGTAAATGTTCAAAATATGCTTGACAAACAAACCCGGAGGGAGTAAATTGACTGTGTTAGTACAAGTAATACAGACAAAACAGTCTTAGGGGGTGCTTGTTTGTTTTCTATAAATTACAGAGATCCACGTCCGATATACGAACAAGTTAAGGACAGTCTGCGCAGGGCAATAATCACGGGCGTTCTAAAGGCGGACGAAAAAGTCCCCTCGGTTCGCGACCTGGCCGGGCAGCTTGCGATTAATCCGAACACTATACAAAAAGCCTACCGCGAGCTGGAGACAGATGGTTATATCTACTCCGTTCCCGGCAAGGGCAGTTTTGTAGGCGAGTGCGGTGAAGCGATTGAAGCACGTAAAACGGAGCTATACGGTCACCTTGACGCTACGGTCACGGATATTATGCATCTAGGTGTGACGCGGGACGAGATTTGCGTCCACATCAAAACTACGGCAGGGAGGTAATCTAATGATAGAGGTAAGCCATGTCACGAAGCTCTTTGACGGCTTCAAGGCTCTGGACGGGCTTTCGATAAACGTTCCGTCCGGCGCGATATACGGACTCGTCGGACCGAACGGCGCGGGGAAATCGACGATAATCCGTCATATAACCGGCATCTACCGTCAGGACGAGGGCGAAGTGCTGGTAAACGGCAGACCGGTATTTGAAAACCCTGAAATTAAAAAGGACATAGCGTATATTCCGGATGACGTTTTCTTCTTTACGCAGTCCACAATCAAGGACATGATGAGGTTCTATAAGGGTGTCTGCCCGAACTTCTCCGTCGGGCGCTATGAAAAGCTTCGGGCCGCCTTTGACCTGAACGAGAACGCGAAAATGCGCAGCCTCTCAAAGGGCATGCAGAAGCAGGCGGCGTTCTGGCTGATGGTCTCGATGTGTCCAAAGGTGCTGGTGCTGGACGAGCCCGTTGACGGGCTTGACCCCGTAATGCGCCGCCAGGTATGGAGCATACTAATGGCGGACGTCGCGGAAAACGGAACGACGGTTCTGGTATCCTCACACAATCTCCGCGAACTGGAGGACGTCTGTGACCATGTCGGCATCATGAACAGGGGAAAGCTGCTCCTCGAGCGCAATCTTTCGGATCTTCAGGACAATATCGCAAAGGTACAGCTTGCCCTTCCGGACGAAAAAGCTTTGCCGGAGGATCTCAATATACTCCACAAAAGCACGACCGGGAGGCTCCAGACGATAATCGTCAGGGGAAAGGCGGAGGAGATAACGAACAAGCTTGCGACCTGCGAGCCGCTGTTCATGGACGTTATTCCCCTGTCGCTTGAAGAGATTTTTATTTACGAGTTGGGAGGCGAGCACTATGAAGTCAAAGACATTATACTTTAACCGTACTCTGTTTTTGAACCTTCTTAAGCGCAACTGGCCGATTTTTGCTATCTATTTAATTATATGGCTGATAATTCTGCCGATCTCACTGGCGAACATGATTCAATACAACAGTCTGACCCTGACATACACCGATGACATCCGCGTCTTCGTCGCGGCCGCGGGACAGCACATTCTTTCCGCGGGGCTTTACGGCGGTGTGATAATGTCCGGTATCTTCGGAATGCTCATTGCGATGGCGGCGTTTAATTATCTCTATAACGCCCGCAGCGTCTCCATGATGTGCTCACTGCCGATTAAACGAGAGGGCGTCTTCCTCTCCGTTTTCACGTCGGGACTCGCTGCGATGTTTATAAGCAACATCATCGTGTTTCTTATTACGCTCTGCGTACAGGCAGCCTACGGTATGCTTGCCCTCGGCGTGGGATATGCTCTTTCATGGCTTGCAATAGTATGCATGGCGAACCTTTTCTTTTTCGGCTTTGCATCCCTGTGCGCGAGCTTTACGGGCAACATATTCACCCTGCCTTTGGTCTACGCCGTCCTGAATTTTACCGTTTATGTCGTCGAATACCTTGTTAAGGCTGTAATGCGTTTGTTCATTTACGGTGTCAGTGTCAGAGACGCCGATACCTTCATGGCGCTTTCACCTCCCGTATATTTGCTTACTAAGACGCATATGGAAAGCGTTCTCGAGCCTGTCTACAGCAACTCCTCGCAGGTTACAGTCGGTTATTTTTATACCGGCTGGACTTCAATCGCCTTTTACGCGGCTGCCGGAATTATCTTTGCCGCGCTGGCAATGCTGATAATCAGAAAGCGCCGGATGGAAACCGCCGGAGATGTGGTAGCCTTAAAGCCGCTGAAGCCCGTTTTCAAATACTGCCTGTCGGTCGGCTGCGCGCTTGTTCTGGGCATAGTCATATATGAAACCGTATTCAGCAGAGTGACAACTCTGTACGGCGTTGAAGCAATGCTGTTCATGCTGCTGTTCATGCTCTTCGGAGCTTTTGTCGGATATTTCGCCGCAGAAATGCTTATGCAAAAAACTCTCCATGTCTTTTCCGGACGCAACTGGATTGGAATGGGCATTACGGGCTTTCTTATCATCGCGCTGATGATCTGCGGAGAATTCGATGTTTTTGGGATTGAGAGAAAGCTGCCCGACGCCAACGAGGTGAAAGGCGTTTCAATTCAGTGCGCCGGCGAGCCTGTACTGCTGGAGAAACCTGAGAACATCGAGGCCGCTATCAGTGTACAGAAAGACATCATATCGCATAAGGATGCGAATGAGGCTTTAACCGGAAACTATAACGAGCCCAGCAGCTATGTCTCCTTCGTTTATACCTATAAAAACGGAAGAACTTTTTCCAGAGATTATACTATTTACACCTCGGCAAGCAAGGACATATACTCTCTGAACGATTTAATGAACGTCAGAGAAGCCGTTGATTACCGCAAGAACCTCGACGTCCCGGTCTCGGTCGACTCCATAGCGGACTCCTATGTCAGCTACTTTGACAAGAGCGAAAAAACATATAAGCAGTTTGAGCTGTCGGACGAACAGGCCTATCAACTATACACGGAATGCATACTTCCGGATATTGACGACGGTACGCTCGGGAAAGTATGGCTTGTGACTGACGACAGCTACTACGCCGATGTCTATGACTGCACGGTCAATTTCTCGGTCGAAAAGCGTCTGTCAGACAATAATTATAAAAGCGATTACTTCTACACCACCTTAACAAAAAGCTCCGAACGCACTAATAAATGGCTTGCGGATAATCTGGGAGTTGAACCCTGCACTATGGGCGAGAGCCGTGATATTATGAACGAAGAAAACGGCAATCCCAAGGTTAAGGTCACGACCGCCAAGTACTGAAAACCGAACATATAACATTAAAGGCCTGCGGCAAAGAGAAAATTGCCGCAGGCTTTTTTAACAATCAAAATTTTACACTCGGCTTGAAGTGCTCGAAAATAACCGCGTCGTTTATTTTTTCCTGAGAGCAATCCTTGGCGACCCATGCCACCTTCATCGCACCCAATTTCGCGCAGAGCTTTACGATTAAAGGTTTGCGTCCCAGGCCGTAGGCTACGAAGTTCGGTCTTGCCAAAAAGTTCGTAAGCAGATTGCCAACCATGAACGCATTCAGGCAGCTTGTGTCCTTCGCCATTTCAACAGGGTCCGACGAGAGCTGTCCGCGCAGAACTTCCGGTGCGTTATGCCGGAACCAGGCGACTATTCTGGGGTCAAAGCTCTCCACACAGTATTTCCCGCCGTATTTTTTCATCATATTATATGTTTTCGCGCAAAGCTCATCGTTGTTTCCGCCGCGCTTCAGCTCGATTATCACCGGACATTCGGCACCCATGACCTCCAGCACCTCTGAAAGCAGCGGTATGCCGTATTCGGTTTCATGAAGTCTCAGCCTGCTCAGCTCGTCCAATGTCATTTCTTCAACATTGCCGTCAACACCGCAGACGCGCTTTGTGTCGCCATCATGGATTACAACCAATTCTCCGTCGCGCGTGATATGCACATCCAGCTCGACACCGTAGCCTATACGGGCGGCGGCGGCAAAGGCAGGCAGCGAATTTTCAGGAATGCTCCTATCCTGATTGTGCAGTCCCCTGTGCGCGTAGTTGCGCCCTGCAAACGGTGCACGCTTATCCCTGGGGGCTTTTTCCGGCGCGACGAGGTATGCGGCTGCGCCCGCGGCCACAAGCAGCACTCCGGCCGAACGACAAAATATCTTGTAATCTCTCTTTTTCACTTAATAATCACCTCCGATTTTGCTATATTTTACCTCACAGCCGTTTTACAGTCAAATTATTGTTGATTCAATTGGAAAATTAGTATAAACTTTTATATATAATCTTGATTAAAGAGAGAGAGCGTGACGGCATGAAGCTGAATTACAAAAAAACTATCTTCGTAGGCTTTGCATTTTTCCTTATCAGCGCCTTCTGGCAGGGCTATGATACCATCATCCCCAAAATACTTACGGATAAATTCGGTATGTCCCAAAGCTGGTCCGGCGCCATCATGGGGCTGGACAATATTCTGGCGCTGTTTATGCTTCCGCTTTTCGGCATTCTTTCTGACAAGTGCAAAAGCCGTCGCGGCAGACGTACGCCGTTTATAATTGTCGGCACCGTCATAGCCGCCACCTTTCTCATTCTGCTGTCCTTCGCAGACAGCATGCAGCTCAAAAACATTTCCGTTGTCGCGCCCGCGAATCCAAGCGCACAGGAGACGCTTTATGACGCTAACCTTTCCATAAACACTCCCGACGGCAAAACGGTTGCAATTTCGGATATGTTTACTAAGGACGCGTACACCGCCATTACTATGACAACAGAGAACGGCGTAACAAACCCCGATTACACCAACTATGTCGTACCCGCGCGTCAGGCCTATGCCGCCAGCGTCGTTGCTAAAGATAAAACGCCGCTTATCATTTTCATGGCCATACTTCTCATTCTTCTTATCTCCATGTCAACCTTCCGAAGCCCTGCCGTCGCGCTGATGCCGGATGTCACAATCAAGCCTCTGCGCAGTAAGGCAAATGCCGTAATAAATCTAATGGGTGCGGCCGGAGGAATTATTATCCTCA
>JASDTK010000184.1:0-2718 GCA_041891555.1 Oscillospiraceae bacterium | reverse complement strand
CAGTATTTACAGGCTTGCGTATTTCATTAAGAAGGCGCAGAAAAGAGCCAACGCCCTGCATAATATCGTTATCCCGGGACTCGATATCGACATAGCCCGTATCGGGGAGGCTCTTGAGGAAAAGGAACGCGAGGAATTTGTTCGTCTCAAGGTCATAAAGGCTAATAAACTTTAATAAAAAGGACGCGATTTTCAATAATCGCGTCCTTTTTATTGATTATTAATTTTTTAGCGTTTGCTCTGACGCCTTGCCGCTTCGACAACATGGCTGACAAGTACGGAGGTCGTTACTGTTCCGACTCCGCCGGGAACTGGTGTTATTGCCGAAACTATGGGCAGCGCCGCGCCGTAATCCACATCGCCGCACATTGCGCCGTCCAGGAAGTTTATCCCGACATCAATGACGGTTTGATTTTTCGAAAGATATTCGGCTCCGATTGTTTTTGCCTTTCCCGCGGCGGCTATCAATATCTCGGCGTTTTTAGTAACGGAGGGCATATCGACAGTGCGGGTATGGCAGATAGTAACGGTTGCGTTTTTTTTGAGAAGCATCATCGAAACCGGTTTTCCGACTACGAGGCTCCGGCCGATCACTACGGCTCTTTTGCCCTTGCAGTCAATTCCGTAATGGTCAAGTATCTCTATGCAGGCCTGCGCAGTGCAGGGAGCAAAGCCCTCTCCGCTGCCTGTGAAGACGCCTGCCAGCGAGCCGTCCGTAATCCCGTCCACATCCTTTTCGGGAGCGAGAGCGCGGCGCACAGCTTCTCCGTCAAACTGTTTTGGCAGCGGCATCAATATCAGGATACCATGAACGGAAGAATCACCGTTCAGTTCAATAATATTATTTATGAGCACATCCTGCGCTATGTTCTCAGGAAGAGTGACGCGCTTTACCGCGACGCCGACCTTCTCACAGCGCTTCACCGCGCCGTTTTCATAGGCCAGATCATCCTCGCGCTCACCGACGCGCACTATCGCGAGTGTCGGCATGATTGCAAGCTCATTAAGGGCGCACAGCTCCTTCTGAGCGCGCTCGTTTATAGCCGCTGCGACAGGCGCACCCTTGAGTTCGATTGCCATCTTGAACACGTCCCTTCAGCTTATTTTTTCGAGTACACGGGCATAAATACTGTCCGAAAGCGGGCAGTATTTTCCCAGCAGGGTGTCGGTTTCGGACTTGAGAGCATCCGCGTATGCGCGGTCCTTCATAAGACGGACATTTATCAGAACACTGAGACTTGCGCCCATGAGCGCGGTTTTGCAGCAGAGAACTCCGACTCCGACGTCGGAAATCATAAGAGCGGAGCCTTTAAGCACTAGCTCCTCGTGCAGCTCGATTGCTTCCGCCGCTGTTTTCATTATCGCAAGCGGCGCTGTGCAGGCAAGCCGGAGAGCATCCTCCATAACCGCGTCACGGTTCGGGTCGTCTTTTGGAAGACTGTAAGCCTTAGAAAGTGGCTCGAAGCACTTTGCATCCTCGTCAATGAGGGGGAGGAGAGCTTTGCGAAGTTCTGCGGCCTTAATCAGTATGCGTTGTATATCATGCTCAAATTCGGCGTATTTTTTCTTTCCGGTCGTGAGATTCGCGACCATTGAGGCCAGCGCGGCGCCGAGTGCGCCGATAAGAGCGGAGGCTCCGCCCCCGCCCGGAACGGGCTCATTGGAGGCGAGGGCTTCGGAGAAGGAGAGAGCGGACATTTCAGTAAAAGACATGGCAACCTCCGAAACAGATGTTTTGCTTATTTTAACACGAAACTTCTTCAATTTCAAGAAATGGACTTTTGCTGTATTTTACCCGAAAAGCCCGAAAGCATCTGCGTTCGGGCTTTTTTTTACCTGAATCAATAATTGTGGATATGGAAGTGACCGTGTCCATGCTCCTCATGGCGGTGATAGTATTCGTCTACCAGATTTACGCGCTTTAGAAGCTCGATATCGTCCAGCAGTTTATATGTCGGAAGGTCGGCCGCAATGCTGTGCGTCTCGTCAAAAAGCACGGCGCGCTCGGATATTTCCTGCACAAGTTCCAGATTATGAGTAGAGGTGATGATAGTTTTGCCGGCCTTGTTGAGCTTCAATATAAATTCGGCAAGCCAGCGCTCGGTTCTGGGGTCAAGCCCGTTCATAGGCTCGTCCAGAACGAGTACTTCGGGATTTAGCGCAAGCACGCTTGCGAGAGCGACCTTTTTTTTCTCTCCTCCGCTCAGATGATAGGGCTGCCTGTGCTTGAAGTCAGTCATGTTGAGCATTTTAAGGCAGTCATTGACGCGCGCCTCAACCTCTTCTTCACTGAAACCCATTTGTCTGGGGCCAAAGGCAATTTCGTCGTATACATTAGAGCAAAAAAGCTGAGTTTCGGAGTTTTGGAATACAAAACCGAGCCTTTGATGCAGAGATTTCGAAAACTTGACGTCCTTAAGCTTTTTCTGGGTTATCTCCTCGCCGTCAAATTTGTAAACGCCGCTGTCAGCAAAAATGATGCCGTTAATGAGCTTCAGCAAGGTGGATTTTCCACTGCCGTTCGGTCCGAGCAGGGAAACGGACTGACCCTTTTCTATTTTTAAATTAATATTATTCAGTGCCTTGTTTCCCTCGTAGGAATAGTTTGCGTCAATTATATCTATCATTATCCCGCCAACCTCTGAAAATAAATAAATGTATATACGATGCCCGCGTTTATCAGAACATAGATGATGTCGGCAAGCGAAATTTTGAATT
>JASDTK010000183.1:0-2731 GCA_041891555.1 Oscillospiraceae bacterium | reverse complement strand
CATCCATGTTGTACTTGAAGAGCCTATATATTTCAAGCTGCAGGTTGAGGGAGAAACAATCACCGGAGTCGATATCAACGCCGGTCATGCTCACCGCGGGATAGAATTCCTAGCAATGCAGAGAAACTTTTATCAAAACCTTACGCTCACCGAAAGAGTCTGTTCGCTGTGCTCCAACAATCATCCGTTTACCTACTGTATGGCGGTTGAGAAGATCGCGGGGATTGAAATTCCCGAACGCGCCGAGTATCTGCGCGCAATTGCCGACGAAATCAAGCGCATTTCATCCCATCTGTTCAATATTGGTCTTATTCCGCATATCATCGGCTTTGACTCCTTATTTATGCACGCGATGGAGCTGCGAGAGACTATGCAGGATCTCAAGGAAACTGTGTTCGGCAACAGAATGAATCTGTCAGTGAACACCATAGGCGGCGTGAGATATGATATTTCCGAAGAGCAGAAGAAATATATACTTAAGACGCTGGATAATCTTAAGAAGCCATTTCATGAGGCAGCGGAAATCTGCAGAACTAACGCGTCGATACGACGCCGTACCGAGGGCGTCGGTGTTCTCCCTTATGATAAAGCCGTCGAATACGGCGTGGTCGGGCCTGTTGCAAGAGCTTCGGGAATCCCTTATGATGTCAGAGTAGACAACCCTTATATGGCCTATGACAAAATTAAGGTGAATCCGGTCACACAAAAAAACGGCGATGTTATGGCAAGGCTTCTGGTCAGAATCGGAGAAGTATTCGAGTCGATAAGCGTAATTGAAAAGCTCCTTAAGGAAATGCCAGAGGGTCCGACTGATCTGGGGTATATGCCGGAAATTCCCGTTGGAGAGGCGATTGCCAAGTCGGAAGCGCCCAGAGGAGAGCTGATATATTACGCGCGTACTAACGGAACCGAAATACCCGAGCGCCTCAAGTGGAGGGTACCGACCTATCCAAACTGGGGAGCCCTGAGTGTGATGCTACCCGGCTGTAAAATTGCGGATATACCGGTAATCGTCGGCAGCATCGATCCCTGCATTTCCTGCACCGAGAGATAAAGAAACGGAGGTGCCGCGTTTTGCATGAGCTGTCTTTGGTATGCAGTATCTGTGATGTCGTTAATAAAAAGGTCGCTGAGTGCGGTGCCGACAGAGTAGTTCAGATCAAAATAATTGCCGGCGATTTGTCTGGCATTGAAGATTTTGTTCTTAAATCGTGCTTTGAGATGCTCGCGCAGACGACGAAAGCCGAAGGCGCGGAGCTTATTATCGAGCACCTTCCCGTAAAAGTTCGATGCCGCAAGTGCGGCAACGAATATGAATCGGGAATACCGTTTTTGAAATGCGCTAAATGTCAAAACGAGAGTATCGAGATAATTTCGGGAACGGAGCTTTATATCGACAGCATCTCGGTGGAATAAAACGATTTGGGGCAGGTGACGACAATGTGTGTTGCGGCTTTCGGAAAAATCACAGAGCTTAGGGAGAATAACGCAGTAGTCAGCTTCAGAGGCGCATTGAAAGAAGTGTCGGTTTCGCTGCTTCCCAAGGCTAAGCTCGGTGATACCGTAGTGGTTCACGCGGGCTTCGCAACGGAAATTGTTAAAGACCCTCAGAAGGTCTATCGCGATATTGTCGCGTCTGACGCGTATTCCAGGCAGCTGCTTGACGCAATACAAAAAGAAAACGAAAAGCTTCATGAGCCGGACCTGAAAATCATGAATTTCTGCGGTACTCATGAAAACACTATTGTGCAATACTCTCTGCGCGAGCTTTTGCCGCCCAATTTACAACTGATAAGCGGCCCGGGCTGTCCGGTATGCGTTACGCCGGAGGAAGAGATAGCGCTTGGACTGAGTCTGGCGAAAAAGGAAAACGTAATTCTGACTACCTTTGGAGACCTGTTAAGAGTGCCGACGAGATGGGGCTCGCTTGAAAAGCTTAGACTCGACGGCGTTGACGTAAGGATGGTATACGATATTTCGCAGGCACTCGAAATCGCAAGGGAAACAAAACGCGAGGTAGTGCATTTTGCGGTCGGCTTTGAGACCACCGCGCCGGGTACGGCAGCCGCGATACAAGATGCCGGAAATATTCAAAACTTCTCGATTATTTCGGCGCACCGCATTACCCCGCCGGCAATTGAATACGTTGTATTGAACTCAAAGCTGGATATACTGCTTTGCCCGGGTCATGTGGCAATGGTTATCGGAGCCCGTCCTTTTGACAGCATAGTGAAAAAGTACGGAATACCGTGCGTGATAAGTGGTTTTGAGCCGACGGATATTCTGCAGGCCATATATCAGACAATGCGTCAATTGGCAAGTAATGAACGCACTGTGATAAACCAATACGAAAATGTGGTAAATGAGGACGGCAATCTGACAGCGCAAAAGCTGATAAACGAGATCTTTACGCTCAGGGATGCCGACTGGAGAGGTATAGGCACGCTGCCGGCTTCGCGCTTGGTTTTAAATGAAAAATACAGAGCTTTCGACGCCGAGGTAAAATTCGGCTTAAAAATGCCTGTTAAGGAAAAAACTGAAGTCAAGACCTGTATGTGCGGTGAAGTGCTCAAAGGCATGAAGCCTCACCTATGTCCGAATTTCGGGAAAAACTGCTCCCCGGAGAATCCGCTCGGGCCCTGCATGGTCACAGGAGAAGGCGCCTGCAGTATTGCGTACGCGAATTCCAGTTACTAGTCGTACAGGTGATACGCTTCCGGTATGATATGAG
>JASDTK010000182.1:0-2753 GCA_041891555.1 Oscillospiraceae bacterium | reverse complement strand
CACCTCCTTATATATCGGTATATTACTTATATCGTAATTAAAGATAAACCAAAGATAAACTGGAGATAAAATATAAATAAAAAGTCAAATCGCTAATTTTTGGCCTCCTACAAAATCATGCCAGCTCCGGCAATTCCGTTGAAGAGTTTATTTAGTTAATCGGCGACTTCAGCTGTACCCTTAGCTTTATCAACCGAAAAGCTCAAAGGCGCATATCCCGCGCTGTGCAATTGGATGTCGAATGTCAAGCCGTTTGTGGATGTACCGTATAGCCCGTTCATATTTCCGTAGTAGTGGTTGGCTTCCGATGTGTTGTTATCAAAATGGATGGTCACAGTTTCTCCGGCTTTTACCGTTAGGTTGCCCAGCTTCTGATAATAGGCTTCTTTATCACCGGTGACTTTATCGGTGATCGTATAATATATATCAAAATTATTGAGGTCGGAAGTCCCCGTGTTTTTCATGCTGATTTCAAGATGGTCGGCAGTCGCATTATCCTCTACGCGCGCATCCGTAACCTTGACTGGGAGTGCAGAAGTGCTGCTTTCTGTGATGAGATTGTCGGCATATACGGGCTTTGGATCATCTTTGTCATTGATTCCATCGCCGTCTGTGTCCGCAGCATGCGGGTTTGTACCGTAAACTTTTTCAACGGAATCAGGTATACCGTCGCCATCCGTATCTGTGCCGTCAGTGCTTGCGCTACCGCTTGAAGGGGCAGGTGTGCTTTGCTGTGTGCTGCTTGGCGGGACAGTCGTATTTTGCTGCGTGCTGCTTGGCGTCGTAGGCTGCTGTCCGGTTTGCGACGGGACTGAACTTTGTGAGCAGCCCGAAAGAAGAACCGCTCCAATCATTGCGACAGCCAACACCAGAGTTGCTGCTTTTACATTTTTAAGTTTCATAATGATTACCTCCAATTTTAATTAGTAAATATCTTCACGCTTATGAAAAACCATATAAGCGATCAGCCAAAGGATTATGCCCGGTATCGTAAGTCCAATCAGGTCAACCCATTTAACGGCGACTACTCCAAGCGGAGAATAAGTATCAAATCCGGGTTTAACATTCAACAGAGCGAACCCGGCCCGTTCAAAATGCTTGACCGGCGAGGCTTCCTCAATTCCGTTGCGCAGGGTTTCATAAAATTTGAAGTGGGACAGGATCTGCGTCTGCTCGTCTTTGGTGATTCCCATCTGCGCAAAAAAGCCGCCGGGAAGCTGATTGTCCATGTCCATCGTGTCCCCGATCTGCGGAAACACGAAGGACAAAACAAGCCAGACAATGATCGTGAGCAGAAGCGCTTTGTTCCCGTTGTCGGTCGCAACGGCAATGGTGATGCTGAGTACAAGGAAAAACGCCATGTATAAAAACGCCATTAGAAAAAACAGAAGAAGGCGTGAGATATCGTCGGCGGACAATGTGATTTTTCCTACCAAAAGCACCGAAAGCATCGTAACGACAAACATCCCGATACATATTGCCGCAAGGAGAATCAGATTCCCCAAAAGTTTACCGTTAAGCAGTTTGTCTCTGAAAATCTGCCTTGAAAGAATAAGGCGCATCGTTCCGCTGCGGCGTTCTTTTACAACCGAATAGTTGCCCAGCACGATTGCAAGAAGTGCTCCGAGCATCCCAATATAATTGACAAAACTTTTTGATGCCGCAAGCGGATTCAGATTAGGCTGAGCGGGAAAACTCGTTTTTCCCAGAGATTTCAAGAACTCAATAGATTTGTTGTACTCATCTACTGAAATTCTCACCTGATATGTGCTCAAAACAATCGACACCAAAGTCAGCAGTAATAGCATTGCAAGGATGATAATAAACAGCTTGTTTCTTCTGGCGTCCAGGATTTCTTTTTTTGCTACAACCCACGTCGTATTCACTTTACTCACCTCCTACCTTCTTCCGTGTTTCCGGAAATATATGAATGCGGCAGCAGCGACGGCAACGGCAGCTCCGCCAAGAATCCATACAAAATTTGAATTTGAAGCCACACTTACGGGAATTGATAGTTCACCGCTTGATGTGTTTTCATTTGAAACGGTTACTTTGATTATGCTGTTGCCGGAGCTTTGGGATATCGGTACCGTAACATTCAGTTGATAGGAACCGCTTTCACCAGGCTTTAGTGTAAGCGTTTCCGGGTTTATGCTGTTCTGAATCCACTTATACGGCAGATCGGCTTTGAGAGCCAAGGCATTCAAATCTTTATCGCCGGTATTTGTTACTACGACATCAAAGCTGAACGTTCCGCCGCTGACGACTTGAAGATTGTCTGCTGTACCGGTCAGTTGCATAGAATAATCACTGTTTTTAGTGAAAGAAAGGGTCGCAGTCGTACTCATTCCGTCATCACGCAGAGTTTCAATATTTATCTGGACGGCTTTTTCCGTGATATCAGCCGGTACGGCGAGATGAAATTGTATTATAGCGCTTTCCGAAGACTGTAACGAAAGTCCCTCGGCGGATTTTGAGTTAACCGTAAAATAGCTGTCCATCCCGTTCGGGACATTGGACGATTGAAAGCTGTAAGAATGTGCGCTTGCGTCATTGTTTTCAATCAGAAATTGAGCAATGCTTTCCTCGCCTGCCTTCATCGTGTAATTTGGCAATACCGGGATGGTGGTATCAACGGCAAAAGCTGCTGGTCCACTTGATATTGCACAAACCAGAAGCAGTCCGACCATGAGAGCTTTCAAACGTTTATAAATAAATCTGCTCATAGCTCCTCCTTCTGTACTGTCCTGTAC
>JASDTK010000181.1:7353-17891 GCA_041891555.1 Oscillospiraceae bacterium | reverse complement strand
AAAACGGCTAAATAGTAAAAGCGCCGCTATTTAGCGGCGCTTTTACTATATACATGAAATATATCCGTTAATATCACACAGCGCGGGTCACATTGCCGCTGCGCATGCAACGGGTGCAAACGTAGACATGCTTAGGTGTCCCGTCCACTATGGCCTTGACGCGTTTTACGTTGGGCTTCCATGTACGGTTGGAACGTCTGTGAGAGTGGCTGACTTGGATACCGAAAGCAACACCCTTACCGCAAATTTCACACTTTGCCATCTTTAGCTGCACCTCCTCATTGAATATGAGCCATTTAGCCGAAAATCGACTCAGACGAATAGCTTTATAATAATAGCAGAACCTAAACGCAATTGCAAGGAAAATTTTAAATTTTCGGTAAAGAAAAATCAGCATCCCGATATTCGCTGTCAAAGTCCTTATTTTATTATATGCCGGAATTAAAAAGGGCCTGTCTGCCGCTGTTCAAGGGCCGCTCTTAGTCAAAATATGAATAAACTGTCAATTCGTTTGTGAAAAGTATTGACTTTTTAGGGTCACGGTGCTAAATTAGCACTCAGAAGGCGAGAGTGCCAGTACTCTCTATCCGGGAGTGCTAATCTTCATTAACAACTGAGGGGGGCGCGCTTTGGATATCAGTGACCGTAAGAAAAAAATACTGTCGGCAGTCATTGACGAATACATTGCCACAGCCGAACCCGTCGGTTCAAAATCGATTGCCGAATCGGGCGTTTTGGATTTGAGCAGCGCTACAATCCGCAACGAAATGGCGGAACTCACGGCGATGGGCTATCTCGAACAGCCCCACACCTCCGCCGGTCGTATTCCGTCACCCCTCGGCTACAGGCTCTATGTCAATGAGCTTATGGAGCGCCAGCGCCTTTCGATTGATGAAACGGACGCCATAAACGAGAGACTCAGCCTTAAGATGAAGCAGCTTGACATGATGATGAGCGATGTGGGTAAGCTCGCTTCCACGCTGACTCAGTACCCTTCCGTTGCGCTCGCGGCTCCGGTAGCCTCAACGATAAAGCGCTTTGACCTCATTTACGTCGACTTCAACACCTTCATAGCGGTTGCGATGCTCTCGAACGAAGCAGTCCATAATAAGCTCATTCATCTACCCTTTTCGGCGGATCAGGGCATGATAGTGCGGCTTGCCTCCGTTTTCAACACGAACTTTGTAGGCATTCAGGAAGAAGCGATAACGCCGGCGCTGATTTCTTCCACAGAGCGCGCCTGCGGTGACACAATGGGACTGGTTTCCGTCATCACTGCTTTTGCGATTGAAACGCTCGGAAAAGCGAAGGAAGGAAAAGCCGTTGTGACGGGCGCTTCTCACCTGCTGAGACTTCCGGAGTTCCGCGATCCGGAAAAGGCGCACGAGGTAATGAGTTATCTTTCCGACAGCGAGCATCTTCTGGGATTTCCAAGCGACGGGTCAGACGACGACATTCAGGTCATCATAGGTCCGGAAAATGTCGCAAAGGAGCTAAAGGATTCGTCGGTCGTCATTGCCCGGTACAATGCGGGAGACAACATGAAAGGCATAATCGGCGTGGTCGGTCCCACTCGCATGGACTATTCCGGTGTTGCCGCAAAGCTGCGCTATATTGCCGAGGGCTTGAGTCACGTTCTGGCCATGCCCGAGGCTCCGCGGGGTTTTGAAAAGCTACAGATAAAGGAGATGAGTAACGATGAGCATAAAGAAGATGTCTGATCCGAAAGAAGAAAAAGAAGGACTGGCGGCGGAGAAAGCGGACGAAACAATCGAGATAAACGAAAAATCAGAGCAGACAAAACCCGATAAAAAAGCGGAAAAGATAAAAGACAAAAACTCCGACGAACTGAAAAAAGCTCAGGAGGCGCTGACCGCCGAAAAGGATAAGTATTTGCGGATGCTCGCCGAATCCGATAACTTCCGCATGCGCAGTCAGAAAGAACGTGAAAGCACATATTCAGACGTACGTGCGGACACGGTAACAAGATTTCTTCCCGTCTATGACAATCTTGAGCGCGCGCTGAAACAGGAAACAGCGGACGAAGCCTATCGCCGCGGAGTCGAAATGACTCTGGCACAGTTTAAAGAGACCATCGAAAAGCTTGGCGTCAGCGAGATTGAAGCTGGCTCCGGCACCAAATTTGACCCTGAAATTCACAACGCCGTGATGCACGTTGAGGATGAAAGCTTCGGTGAGGGCATCATCGCGGAGGAATTCCAAAAGGGCTTCAAACTGGGCGATAAGGTTATACGCTGCAGCATCGTTAAGGTTGCAAATTAAGTGCTGATAAGAGAGAAACTCTCTCATTTAAATAATCAGAATAATCAATTTCACATATTCATATCAGGAGGAATTTAAAATGGGTAAAATCATAGGTATAGATTTAGGAACAACGAACAGCTGTGTTGCTGTTATGGAAGGCGGCGAGTCCGTAGTTATAGCGAACGCCGAGGGCAACAGGACTACTCCTTCGGTAGTCGCGTTTTCAAAAACTGGCGAGCGCATGGTCGGCCAAGTCGCAAAGCGTCAGGCAGTCACAAACCCTGACCGCACTATAAGCTCCATTAAGCGCGAAATGGGCACAAACTACAAGGTCACTGTTGATTCAAAATCCTACACTCCGCAGGAAATCTCCGCGATGATACTCCAGAAGCTAAAGGCTGACGCCGAAAGCTATCTCGGAACCACCGTCACGGAAGCCGTCATCACAGTCCCCGCCTACTTCTCCGACGCTCAGCGTCAGGCTACCAAGGACGCGGGACGCATCGCAGGCCTTGACGTCAAGCGTATCATAAACGAGCCGACAGCCGCAGCTCTCGCCTACGGCATCGATAAGGAATCCGATCAGAAGATCATGGTCTATGACCTGGGCGGCGGCACTTTCGACGTATCCGTCCTCGAAATCGGCGACGGCGTCATCGAAGTCCTTGCAACCGGCGGCAACACCCGTCTGGGCGGCGACGATTTTGATGAATGCATCACGAAGTTCCTCGTCGAGGAGTTTAAAAAGGCAGAGGGCGTTGACCTCTCCAACGACAGAGTCGCCATGCAGCGCCTCAAGGAGGCCGCTGAAAAGGCTAAAATCGAGCTTTCCGGCGTAACCACCTCGAATATCAACCTTCCCTATATCACCGCTGACGCCTCTGGTCCAAAGCACCTCGACGTCACGCTCACCAGAGCAAAGTTCAACGAGCTTACACATCACCTCGTCGAGAAGACCGTCGGCCCCGTGCGTCAGGCTCTGACCGACGCCGGACTTTCGGCAGGCGAGCTTTCGAAGGTTCTTCTCGTCGGCGGCTCGACCCGTATTCCCGCCGTTCAGGAAATGGTTAAATCCCTTACGGGAAAAGACGGTTTCAAGGGCATCAACCCCGATGAGTGCGTCGCTGTCGGTGCTGCAATTCAGGGCGGCGTTCTCGGCGGCGACGTCGAAGGCATTCTGCTTCTCGACGTAACCCCGCTGTCTCTCGGACTTGAAACTCTCGGCGGCGTCTGCACAAAGCTCATTGAGCGCAACACCACTATTCCGACCAAGAAGAGCCAAATTTTCTCCACTGCGGCTGATAACCAGACGAGTGTCGAGATTAACGTTCTTCAGGGCGAGCGCGAAATGGCACAGTACAACAAGAGTCTCGGACGCTTCCACCTCGACGGTATCGCTCCGGCCCGCCGCGGCGTTCCTCAAATCGAAGTCACCTTCGATATCGACGCGAACGGCATTGTAA
This sequence comes from Oscillospiraceae bacterium, assembly GCA_041891555.1. Lineage (GTDB taxonomy): Bacteria > Bacillota > Clostridia > Oscillospirales > Oscillospiraceae > UBA2658. The sequence continues at coordinate 14,163 of JASDTK010000181.1, read as the reverse complement.
ACGTATCTGCCAAAGATATGGGTACCGGCAAGGAGCAGCACATCACAATAACAGCGTCCTCCAACCTTTCCAAGGAGGATATCGAAAAGGCGGTCAAGGAGGCTGAGCAGTTCGCAGCCGAGGACGCAAAGCGCAAGGAAGAGGTTGATGTCCGCAATCAGGGCGATCAGATGGTCTACCAGACCGAAAAAACTCTTTCCGAAATGGGCGACAAGCTTGACTCGGCTGACAAGTCCGAAGTCGAAGCGGCTCTCGGAAAGCTCAAAACTGCTCTCTCCGGAACAGATACCGCCTTAATCAAAGCGGCAACCGAGGAACTCACTCAGGCTTTCTACAAGGTCAGTGAGAAGCTCTATTCACAGGCGGGCGCACAGGGCGGATGCGGAGATCCCAACTGCGACTGCGGCGGGAACGGCGACTGCAATCACGACCACAAGGGCGGAGAATCCGGACAATATTACGATGCTGACTACGAAGTAGTTGACGACGACAATAAAAAGAAATAGAATGGTCTCAGCTTTCTCAAGGGCGCACAAACGTGCGCCCTTGAGCCAAGAAAACTATCGCGTCGAGAGGGACTCCACTTATGGCAGATAAAAGGGATTATTACGAGGTTCTGGGACTTAATAAGGACGCTCAGGACAGTGACATAAAAAAAGCGTATCGCAAGCTCGCAAAAGAGAACCACCCAGATTTGAATCCGGGCGATTCTGCTGCCGAAGCCCGTTTCAAGGAGATTGCCGAGGCCTACGCGGTTTTGTCCGATCCGGACAAAAAAACGAAGTACGACCAATACGGTCATGCGGCCTTCGACCCCTCCATGGGTGGCACAGGTTTTGATTTCGGAGATATTTTCGGCGATCTGTTCGGAGGAATGTTTGGCGGAGGACGACAGAGGGCACAAAATGGGCCTATGCAGGGCGAAAGCATCCGAACGGGCATAACCATAACCTTTGAGGAAGCCGCCTTTGGCTGCGAAAAGGAACTCAGCATTGCGCGCATCGAAGAATGCGCGGATTGCAAGGGTACGGGCTGTGCGCCCGGAACGACCGCTGAGATTTGCCCTGACTGTAAGGGGCGCGGCGTAGTTCAGCAGCAGCAGCGCACCCCCTTCGGTATGATTTCGACATCAGCCAGCTGCCAGCGCTGCAGAGGTACAGGCAAAATCATCCATCAGCCCTGCGAGGCTTGCCGCGGAAACGGTTCCGTCAGGAAGCAGCGTAAGGTTTCCGCCAACATTCCCGCCGGCATAGACGACGGGCAGACAATTGTTCTGCGCGGACTAGGGAGCGCCGGCAAGAACGGCGGGCCGATGGGCGACTTGCTTGTAACCGTAGGTGTGAGGCCTCATCCGCTCTTCAAGCGCGACGGCTCCTCTGTTCTGTTTACTCAGCCAATATCCTTCACACAGGCGGCGCTCGGCGCCGAGCTTGAGATACCGACACTCGACGGAAAGATTAAATATTCTATTCCGGAAGGCACTCAGACCGGCACGGTCTTCCGCCTCAAGGAGCTTGGCATACCCTATATTCGTGGCAAGGGCCGAGGTGACGAATTTGTCACCGTCAGAGTCGTAACTCCCGAAAATTTGGGTGAAGCGCAGAAGCAGCTTTTGCGTGAGTTCGCTAAAGCAACGGGTGAAGCCGAGTTCGCCCCTTCATCATCTCCGTTCGGCAAGAAAAAGAAAAAATAGCTTTGCATCATAGTCTGCCGTCAGGTTTTCTGACGGCAGACGTGCTTATTTGTACTTTTCAGCGGCATTTCATTACCTGTCGGCATCAAAAAAGCACCTCATGCCGATATCCTCTTTTCATTTTAAAAATATCATATATACTCAAGTCATGAGAGGTGAGAAGATGAAGGTTCATATCGAGGTAGACAGCTCCATGCCGGAAGACGAGGTACTTATCCGCTGCGGCCGCGCGGACGGGACCATTCAGGATATCTGCCGATTACTCCTTGAAAACAGCTCCAATGAGCCGAGCATCACTTTTTTCAAGGAAAACATGGAGTTCTATTTTCCCCTGAACAACGTGCTGTTTTTTGAAACTGACGGCGAGCACATTTACGCCCACACGGAGGATGACGCCTACCTGATAAAGTACCGGCTTTATGAACTTGAAAACATGCTTCCGCGCAATTTTGTGAGGGTGTCGAAATCCGCCATTGTAAACGCGTCAAAGGTTTATTCCGTTGCCAGAAACATAACCTCTGCGAGCCTAATTCAATTTTCGGGAAGCCACAAGCAGATATACGCCTCGAGAAATTATTATAAATATTTGCAGCAGAAACTGCAGGAAAGGTGAAAATAATATGAAACATCGCAATTGGTTTTGGGGGATCTTCTTTTTGGCGGCAGGGTTCTTTATCGTAGCAAATCAGCTCGGCGGCTTTGTAGAGCTGGGCTTCTGGAGTATCGCGGCAACGGTTCTGCTCGCGGCAACACTAATAGGCAGTCTTGTTAATCTGAATTTTTTCGGAACGCTGGTTTCGGCAGCTCTACTCTACGCTATCTATCAGGCACCGCTGGGTTGGCCGTCTGTATCGGTGTGGCTGCTTCTCCTCACGGCTGTTCTCATTTCAATTGGACTCAGCATGATTTTCCACAATAGAAGGCACTATCACTGCTACAGCCGGAGAAATTGCGGAGATAACTTCGGAACCCGCGGTCCCTCGGATGAATTTATTGACGGAGACAGCGTATCTATAAGCGAGAGCTTTAACGAAGTTTCCAAGTATCTCCACGCGGAATGCCTCAGACAGGCAAACATCTCATGCTCATTTGGAAAGCTTAACGTCTTTTTCGATAACGTAAAGCTCAGTCCGAACGGAGCTGAAGTCTATGTCGACGTTAGCTTTGGAAAAATTGAGTTGTATATACCGAAAGAATGGCGCGTAATCGACCAGGTTCACACTTCGGCCGGCGCCGTAAGCAACAATCCCCGTGTCGGCACCGCTTATCCTGATGCTCCTGTTCTGACGGTCAAGGGCCGCGTGTCCTTCGGCAATCTCGAATTCCGGTATGTTTAAGCGCACCACCAAAACTTAAATGTATACGAAAAACCGTGCCATTCGTTTGAATCGCACGGTTTTTTTCATTATCATCTTCGCGCCCGTCGCTGAGCCCTTTCCTCACGCTTTTCCGCCTTGTACTTTTCCCTTTCGCAGTAGGGAGGATTCTTCTTATGCTCCGCGTGGTGCGCGCGGCAAACGTCGCATTTTCCGTGACGGGGGCAGTTCTTTTTCGGGCAGCTGCAAGCCTTGTTCTCTTCCATGACCTACCTCTCTTCTATATGGAGCAACACTTTTTCCACGCGCTGACCGTATACCTCAAGCACCGTTACCGTAAGGTTTTCAAACCTGAAGCTGTCTCCGATTTCGGGGAAACGCCCGAAGTTCTCGATAGTCCAGCCCCCGACTGTCGCGCTGTCAGTTTCGAAGCTGTCCTCGCTCCTGTCTATCATTTCAAGAAAGTCCGAAATGTTCATGTCGCCGTCAAGCTCGAAAAGGTTTCCGTCGTGCTCGATGACCTCCGGCTCGACCTCGTCCGTTTCGTCCCAGATATCGCCGACCAGTTCCTCCAGAACGTCCTCCATCGAAACGACGCCCATAGAGCCGCCGTATTCGTCCGTAACTATAGCAAGATGTGTCCTGCTTTTGCGCATCTCGGCAAGGACGGCGGGGAGCTTCACGGTCTTATAAACATAGCAAGGCTTGATAAGAAGAGGTCTGAGGTTAATTTCCTCAGTGCCTGTAATTGCCTTAAAGAAGTGATTTAGATAGAGTATTCCGATTATGTTGTCAATGCTGTTCTCATAAACCGGCAGACGGGAATAGGGCGATTTATCAATTGTCTGAAATATCGTGTCCCAGTCATCGTCGATATCGATAGAGACCATATCGACTCTGCTTGTCATAACCTCGCTCGCGGAAATTTCCGAGAAATCGAGAGCCGCCTGCAGCAGCTCGCTCCTGTCCTCGTCAATAACGCCCTCGTCCTCAACCGTTTCGATGATTGAGAACAGCTCCTCAACGGCAGTGTCCTGCTCGTCGGCGGGCTTTTCTCCCCTAAGTGGCTTCATGATAAGGTGTGTCAGCGATACCACAAGCAATACTATTGGTTTCAGTACTATCATCAGTCCCCAGACGATGTAGGCATTGTCAATTGCGGTACTGTTTGCGTTTTTCTTTGAAACAATCTTGGGGATAGTTTCGCCAAAAATAATTATTAATATCGTTATAAGAATCGTTCCTATTGTGGCCGCAAGAGCTGTGTTGCCGTTTGCTGCTATCTCCAGAGCCATAATAGAGACGATAGACGACGCGCCGATGTTGACAAGGTCGTTCAGGATTAAAACGCTGGAAAGCATATCGTCATAGTGGTCATATATTTTGCAGGCAAGCATAGCCGCCTTGTTGCCGCTTTCGCCGATACTCTCAAGCCTCAACCTGTTCGCGGAGGAAAAAGCCATTTCCGCACTGGATGTGAAAGCGGAGAGCATTATAAAGATCACGACAACCACATAGTAGTAGGGAGAAGTCATCTGCCGGTTCCCCCTTCCTCGTCAGTATGCAGCGGGAGCGTAGCATTCAGCTTGACTATCCTGTTTTGTTTCATTTCCTTGACAGTGACCGATAGTCCGTTATACTCAAAAGAATCTCCCGCTTTGGGGATGCGGTCGAAATGCTCGTAGACCCATTCGCCGAGCAGTTTATGCTCAAATTCATAATCCTCAGGATCTTCAAAACCGATAAGCTCAAAGCTCTCCTCAATTCCAAGCTCAGGGTCAAGGTCATAGCTACCGTCGGCATTTAGGACGCAGAACTCCTTGACCTCGTCGTCCTCGTCCCAGATATCGCCGACAAGTTCTTCAAGTATATCCTCAACTGTGACTATTCCGAGCGTTCCGCCGTAGTTATCGGTGACAATTGCCATGTTCAGCCGTTTGCGGCTCATCTCCGAGAGAAGCTCGTCTATCTTCGTGCTTTGATGCGCGAAATAGATATCGTCCAGAACAGAGCGTGTTTCAAGCGTGTTGCCCTGCTTGATGTAGGCTTTTATGAATCTGCGTATCTGCAAAACGCCTATGATATTGTCAATGCTTCCCTCATAGACCGGAAAACGGCTGTGTCTCGAAGCCTTTACAAACGCAAGTATCTCGTCAATCGGCGTCTCGATATCGATTGCGGCTACATCCACGCGCGGGGTCACGATGCTCTCAACCGTCACGTCAGCAAACATTAGCGCGGAATGAACTAGATCGCCTCTCTCAGCGTCCAGATCGCCGTCGTCCTTCATGTTCTCAATTATATCGTAAAGCTCGTCCTCCGTTACGGTAACCTCCGGATCCCCCTTCGTGAGTTTCGCGACCGAGTTCCCTATCTTGGCAAGGATATAAGCAATCGGCGTAAAAATGAGCATAAAAAAGCTCAGGGACGCCGCAAGCATGAGTGAAAAGCGGCAGCTGTACTTCTTCCCAATACTCTTTGGAAGCATTTCTCCGACGAAAAACACCACTAGGGTCGTAACAATTGTCGATACGGTAACTAAGTTTACTCCCCATTTGTTTGTAACCAGAATAGTAACCAACGCTGCGACAACAATTTGTACAATGTTAGTCCCGATAAGGATAGTCGTAATCGCCTTATCAAAATTATCCAGTATGTACAGAGCCTTTTTCGCTCTGCGGTCGCCTCTGTCCAGTTCGCTTTTGAGCTTGATACGGCTGACGGACGCGAAAGCCGTTTCCGCCGTCGCAAAATAAGAAGCTGCCAGAATCAGCAGCGCAATAATAAACCAGGACAACCAACTGCCCTCATCCATTTCGGATTATCACTCCTTAAAACCTTAGGTGCCTTTGATGTACATAATAGTACAGTTAATTTTATCACGGTGCATAGGTCAAGTCAATTGAGAGTTTCAGGCGAAAAACCGCAGTTTCAGGTCAAATTGCCACATAAAATGTATTTCCCGAAACAATAACTGCCGTTTTCGGGTACGCATTAGCGCAATAGGGCGTTCCCAAGCATTTGCTTGGAACGCCCTATTCTCGAATTAATAATCCGGCAAAAAATAATCTGCGATATCCGCAATCCTGCCGACGTTATTAAGATAAATGAAGTGTGTACCATCAAGAATTTCAAATTTTGCCTTATCTCCGATTCGCTCGAGATGCTTTTGCTGGTATTCCTGAGGGGTAATACCCAGCTTCCTGAGCTGTGAGTTCGAGGTTTCATAGGTCTGCCTGGATATGATTTTAAAGTATGGGACATTCTCGGGAAAGGGAAGCTCCTTGGTTTGCTTAATGTATTCGACAGTACCAAGTATCTCCTGTAGAGCATTGTCGTTCATCGAAAAGCCCGAGAAAGTAATCATGTCGTTAATCTCTTTCTCTGTATATCCGTATGCTGCCAGCTTTTTTCTGTTTGTCGCCAAGGGGCCTAGGAGCGAAGTCGTCCCGATAGCCTGCTGAAATTTCGCAATTGGAAGCACGTATTTTACAAAGGCCGGCATTTCGCCCTCAATCGCTGTCGATGTACCGTCAAGAGAAATGATTGCCTCAACCTCATCCGGATATTTTTCGGCATAGTATTCGCTGAAAACACTTGAAATCGAGTGCGGCATCAGTACATACGGCGCTTTGAAGCCGGATTTTGAGAGGGCTGTCCTTATTTCTTCAACATAGTTTTCGCAGGTGCGCGGCCTTTCGGTTTCACTGCTGAAGCCCACGCCGAAATATTCGACGCAGACGACTTTGTATTCCTCACCGAGTCTGCGCATTAATGGGCCGAATTCAGCGGACGGAAGCG
>JASDTK010000181.1:0-7343 GCA_041891555.1 Oscillospiraceae bacterium | reverse complement strand
CAGCGCCTGTGCCGGGCAGCAGAACGATTGTTTTATCCCCGCTGCCTATTGAATAAACGTGCATCTGTCCGTCGTAAGTGTCAACAAGCGCCCCGTAAGGCTCAATCTGCTCCAGCCTGTGCTTGAAATATGTGGAGTGCAGTATTGCGCCGATTATCATACAGACGGCGATAAGCGCCGCGATTATTCCCAGTATCAGCATAATTTTTTTCCCTCTTTTTGACTTGGTTTTAATTTTTTCGGATTTCATAATATCTTCCTTTTTACCTGTCAGCGACAGGCGTCGAGATGATTGAAATATCTCGGGGCTGTCGTCCGGCTGCGTTTTCAAAGCTATACTTGATGAGAAGCTCCCGAAGCTCCAGCAAAAAACGGTCGAACTCATCATCACTCATCATCATAATCGTATCGTTCAGGAAAATTTTGTCCTTACCCGGGTCAGAGCATTCACTGCTGAAGTAGTCGTGGAAACGTGCGTATCTGTTCATCAGGAAAGCCAGCGCATTCGAATCCGCGTTTTCCAGCGTGTTGTGCTTTGATATTTCCCCGACATTCAGAGCCAGAGTCCTCTCAAGACTTCCGCGTATTTTCTTTTCGGACACGACAGACAGTATATCGCTGTCCAATAAAATACTGATATGCCGATATACAGTTGTGCGCGGAACATCGCTGATTTTCCCGCAAAGCTCAGTCGCGGTCAGCTTTTCACTTGCCGCCAGCGCCTGAATTATCCTGAGCCTTACAGGATTCAGCAATATCTCGTTGATATCTTTCATAATATCTCTCCTCATTAATTCTATTTATTATAATAATACCATTATTGGTATTAGTCAAGAGCAATAATCAGATTTTTTCACTGCTTCTTTTACCGTTTATATCGGGTCAATGAGCCGCTTTCACTTTATATCCGCTTCATATCCGCTCTGAAAGTACTTTATATGGTTCTTTTGTTGTGCTATACTTGGCTCATCCGGTGAAAGGAGCGAAAGGAATGCTTAAACTCGTTCTGGGGCCCGCGGGCAGCGGAAAAACTTCGCTCATTACAGAAGAAATCCGAAAAAAAGTCATGCTTCGGGAGGGCGGCATTCTTATGCTGGTCCCCGAGCAGTACAGCCATGAGGCAGAGCGCGAGCTCTGCTCCGTTTGCGGGGACAGCCTCTCCCTATATGCCGAGGTGCTGAGCTTTTCGCGTCTGGCCGTGCGGGTTTTTCAGGAAACCGGCACCGGCGGAAAAACACTTCTGGATAAGGGCGGGAGGCTTCTTTGTATATCGCTCGCGCTTAGTGAAATCAGTTCACGGCTCAGTCTCTATTCTTCGGCAAAAAACAAGACGGAGCTTACCGCAAGCCTTCTGCAGACGGTGAGCGAGCTTAAAGCCGCCTGCATAAGCTCCGACGACCTGATAAAGGCGGCTCAGGAGTCCGGAACGGGACTTTCGGAGAAGCTTCACGATCTCGCCCTGTGCCTTGATTCCTACAACGCTATTCTCTCGCAGGGCCACGCTGACCCGGCGGACAGGCTCTCGCGGCTGGCCGAAACCATAGGCCAAAGCTCCGTCGGTACATCGGGGACTGTATATATAGACGGCTTTACCGATTTTACGGGCGCGGAGCTGCTTGTTATTAAAGAGCTTCTCGGAAAAGGCGCCGAGCTCACCGTATGCCTGACCTGTGACGAGCTCTACGGGGACTATGAGCATTTCGAGCCTTCGCGCAGAGCGGCAAACACCCTTGTACGCTTCGCCAAAGAATTCGGCACAGAAATCGAAATAATATACCCCGAAGCCGCGCCGAGCAAAGCCGCGCCGCTCAGATTTTTGGATGAAAAGCTCTACAGCTACGGCTCCGAAACGCGCGAGATTACGGATGGCTGCATCAGTCTCGTAAAAGCGGACAGCCTTCGCTCTGAGTGCGAGATGGCTGCGGCAAAATGCCTTGAGCTGGTACGTAACAAACCCTGCCGTTTCCGTGACATAGCAATTGCCGTTCGCGGCTTCGATTCCTATTCCGCTGCGCTTGAGGAGGCTTTTCACCTTTACAATGTCCCGCTTTTCGCGGCGCGCAGGGGAAGCATTCTGCAGAAGCCCGTCGCCGCGCTCATTTCGGACGCGTTTGAAATTATCCTCGGCGGCTGGGAAGCGGACGCCGTTCTGAGCTATATAAAAACAGGCCTCACCGGCATCGCGCAGGAGGAGCGCGATATACTGGAAACCTACGTCGCAATGTGGGATATCCACGGCTCGATGTGGACGCGCAGAAAGCCCTGGTCGTTTCACCCCGATGGCTTCGGCGCGGAACCGACAACTGAGAGCGCAAAGCTCCTCGGCAGGATAGACTCGATAAGGCGCGAGCTGTCCTCTCCCCTCGCCGCGCTTTCAGAAAGCGGAAAAAAGGCTCAGACCGCAGCCGAACAGGCAAAGGCGCTCTCTTACTTTCTTGCTGCTTTGAAACTCCCCGAAACGCTCGAGAACAAGGCAGCCGAGCTTGAAAAAGCCGACCGCCAGCTTCTTGCCGCGGAGTATTCTCAGATATGGGATATCATTCTCGCTTCGCTCGAGCAGGCTGCGGCGATACTCGGCGACACTCCGATGACGCAGGAACAGTTTTCAAAGCTTTTTTTGCAGACGCTGTCTCAATACGATGTCTCCGCGATACCCGTTTCACTTGACCGGGTCTCAGCGGGCGATATGGACAGAATGCGCCGCCGCAATATCAGGCACCTCATTATCCTCGGCGCGTCGGACGATAGGCTTCCGCGGATAAGTCAGGGCGGCGGCATACTCTCGGAGGAGGAGCGCGACGAGCTGAGCGGCATGGGGCTTTCCCTCGGCGGCGGGGTTGACGAGCTTTCCCGCGAGCTCTCGCTCATCTATAACTGCGTAACCCTTCCCTCCGAAACCCTCACGCTCTCCTATTGCACTCAGGCGGAAAGCGGCGCGCAGGCAAGGCCGAGCTTTCTCATCGCCCGCGCAAAGCAGCTTTTCGGTCTTGAGGAAAAATCTCTCGAACTAAGCAAAATTCGTCTTTCGGCGCCGGAGCCCGCTTTCCTGCTCGCCGTAAGCGGCACGCAGGATGAAAGCTCTCTCCTCGCGTATTCATATTTTGCAGGTACGGACGACGGAATAAAAAAGCTGAGCGAGCTTCGTAAAAGGGCCGCTTTGAAGCGCGGTGAGCTCTCTGAAAGCGCTGTAAAGGCGCTCTACGGCGAGAGGCTCTCGCTTTCGCCCTCGCGTACGGACGCTTATACCGCGTGCCGCTTCTCATATTTTCTGCGCTACGGGCTGAAGCTTGAGGAAACTGAGCGCGCGGGCTTTGAGGCTCCCGAGCTCGGCACCTTTATGCACTATGTTCTGGAAAATGTCGCTTCTGAAATATCAAAAGGCTCCGGTTTCAAAAACGTGACGGCGGAGGAAACCGACGCTCTTGTCAATAAATATACCGACCTCTACATAGAGGCGCGGCTCGGCGGCTTTGAGGACAAATCCCCCCGTTTCGTCTATCTTTTTAACCGGCTCCGTCCCTCGGTGCGGCATGTTGTAAAGGACATGGTGCGCGAGCTTTCGCGCTCCGACTTCGCGCCGCTCGACTTTGAGCTTGGGCTCGGCGCGGGCGGCGAGCTGCCCGCGGTATGCATCGTGGACAGAAAAAATGAGCTCCATATTAACGGCATCGCAGACCGCGTGGATGGCGTTTTCCGCGACGGCAAGCTGTATTTGCGCATAATTGACTACAAAACGGGCAAAAAGTCCTTTTCGCTCTCGGACGTCTGGTACGGAATGGGAATGCAGATGCTGCTCTATCTCTTTGCGCTTGAACAGGAGGGTGAAAAACGCTACGGCGCTCCGATAATCCCCGCAGGCGTGCTCTATGTACCCGCGAGAGATACGCTTATATCGGCAGGCGGCGACCTGTCTGATGAGGAGCTGGAGGCCCTAAAGGCTAAAAACCGTAAACGCTCGGGGCTGATTTTGGACGACTCCGCGATTATCGCCGCGATGGAGAACTCCGAAAATCCTGAGTATATTCCCGTAGCCTTCAGAAAGGACGGCAGCTTAAGCTCTGACTCTCTGGCAAGCTCCGAGCAGTTTGATAAGCTTCACGCCCATGTCGATAAGCGTCTTCTGGAGCTTTCCGAAAACCTTTCCGGCGGCAAAATCGAAGCTTCGCCCTATTACAGAGGCGAACAGGACAACGCCTGCCTCTACTGTCCTTACGGCGCGGTCTGCCGCTTTGACGAAAAGAAAGACAAAATTCGCTATCTCTCAAAGCTGAAGTCCGGCGATTTCTGGGACAGACTGGAGGACACAAAATGAGCAGATTTGAGCTTACACGGGATCAGAAAAACGCGGTCTATTCCCGCTCGTCCTCCATTCTTGTCTCCGCCGCGGCGGGCAGCGGAAAAACAAGGGTTTTAACCGAGCGTCTCATGTCATATGTCACGGATAAAAACGACCCCAAGAATATATCGAGCTTTCTCATCATCACCTACACCCGCGCCGCCGCCGCCGAGCTGCGCTCAAGAATACTCGACGAATTATCGCGACGCTCCGCGGAGGAGCCCGAAAACCGCCGTCTGCGCCGTCAGACCACGCTCTGCTACAAGGCACAGATTGGAACCATCCACAGCTTCTGCACCCAGATCCTTCGGGAGCATTGTCACAAGCTCGGGCTTACGCCCGATTTCCATGTCGGAGATGAGGACAAGTGCGCGGAGCTAAAAGATAAGGCTCTCGAAAAAGCGCTTGACTGCGCCTACGAGCGTATAGGAGAGGACGAGGATTTCGCGGCTCTGGTAGACAGTGTCGGCGCCGGCCGCGACGATTCGCGTCTTGCCTCCGCCGTACTGGAGCTCCACACAAAAATGCAGAGCCACCCCTACCCCGAAAAATGGGCCGCGCAGCAGCTTGCTTCACTCGATGTTTCGGCATTGACCGACGCGAGCGAGACCGTCTGGGGCAGAGAACTCACGGAGAACGCAAGGCAGACGGCACTCTATTGGGCGGAGCGTCTGGAGCGCGTATGGGCTGAGCTATGCGCCATCGAGACCGAAAATGCACCGATTATTTCCGCCTACAGCGAGAGTCTCGGCGAAACCACGGACGCCCTGCGGGTCTTTATTCACGCGCTCGACCTGAGCTGGGACAGCGCCGGAGCCGCTCTGCCCATACCCTTCCCGCGTCTTAAGCCGCTTCGAAACTATGAGTTCGAGGAGCGGAAGGCTGCTCTCGTTTCAGCGCGAGAGGGCTGCAAGGACGCCTGCAAGGGGCTATGCACCATTTTTGATTCCTCCTCTGAAAGGCTTCTGAAGGATCTCGCGCTAACGGCTCCCGCGATGCGCGCGCTTATTAACCTCACGCTCGAAACCGACAGTCTTTTTTCCGCAGAAAAGAGACGGCTCAATCTGCTGGACTTTTCCGATCTCGAGCACTTCGCAGTAAAACTTCTTTGCAATCCAGAAACGAACGAGCCTACCCAAGCTGCAAGTGATATCTCCCGCCGCTACACCGAAATCATGGTGGACGAGTATCAGGACGTGAACTCCGTTCAGGATTTAATCTTCCATTGTGTCTCGCGCAGCGATTCAAATATCTTCATGGTCGGCGACGTCAAGCAGTCGATTTACCGTTTCCGCCTTGCCGATCCCTCGATTTTTATTAACAAATACCACAAATACAATGATTATATATCACTGTCAAAACAGGGGCCCTTTAAGATTTTTCTTCAAAACAACTTTCGTTCCGACACAGCAATTCTCGGTGCCTGCAACCACGTTTTTGGGAACATCATGTCCGAGTCTCTCGGAGATATCAATTACGATGAGGACGCGGCCCTGTTCCTTCCGCCCAACGCCCAGCCTCGCCACGGAAAAGCGGAAATTTCAGTTCTCGCCGTACCTCAGGCGGAGGACGGAGAGGAGCGTCCAGATAAAACCTACCTCGAAGCAAAAATGGTCGCACATCATATACGGCAGCTTGTCGACAATTCGGAAACGTTTCTGGATAACGGTGCGGAGCGAGCAATCAGATACGGCGATATTGCAATTCTGCTGCGCTCGCCGAATGTCGCGGGCACCGCTTTCCGGCGGGCGCTTTCGGAAGAGAACATACCCGTTTTCGCGGAACAGGGAGGCGGCTTCTTTGCCTCACCGGAAATTCGGATTGCGGTATCATTGCTGACAGTTATCGATAACCCGCACAGGGACATTCCTCTCGCTTCGGTTTTGGCTTCGCCTGTATTCGGCTTTTCAGCCGACGAGCTTTCACAGGTACGCACTGCGGACAGAGAAGGCGGCTTCTTTGCGGCACTCAATAAGCTGGCGGAAACAAACGATAAGAGCAGAGCGTTTCTCGAAACGCTTTCGGAGCTTCGCGCCCTGTCCGAGGATATAGGCGTATACGAGCTTCTCAGCCTGATTTACACCCGTCTTGAGCTTCCCGCGGTTTTCTCGGCGGGCGCAGGTTCCTCCTGCAGCGAAAACCTCATGCTGTTGCTGGACTACGCTGCCAAATTCGAAGAAAACGGCTATCGCGGGCTTTTCGGCTTTCTAAAGCAGCTAAAGCGTATGGAAGAGCGCGGCGAGGAGCCCGTTGTCGGCACAGGCGGCACTGAAAACTCTGTATCTATAATGAGCATCCACAAATCGAAGGGTCTTGAATTTCCGGTTGTGTTCCTCGCGAACACCTCGCGCCAATTCAACAAGATGGATTTGCGCTCTCCCGTTCTCATACATCCCGAGCTTGGTCTGGGCTGTAAGAGGACAGATTCCGAGCGCGGCATCGAATACCCGACACTCGCGCGGCGTGCGATTGCGTCACGGCTAAATTCCGAGATGCTGTCAGAGGAGCTTCGCGTTCTATATGTTGCAATGACGAGGGCAAAGGAGAGGCTCTACATTTCCTGCGCCTATAAAGACCCGGAAGCGCTGATAGCAAAGCTCAGTGAAAATCTTTCCTCTCCCATAAGCTCCGAAATACTTAAATCTCAGCCATCGATGGCGCACTGGCTTATTTTGGCCGCGCTCATCGAAAACGGCGGCCTGCTCACGCTGAGGATTGAAACTCCCGCTTTGGAAGAAGCAACTGTTGCCGAAGACCTCGCAGAGTCTCCGCCTTCACCCCGAACTCCGGATCTGCTGGAGCTCGGGGACTTGCGCCAAAGGCTCGGCTGGCGCTATCCCTTTGAGAGTGCTGTGGCTCTGCCCTCAAAGCTGACGGCAACCTCCTTTCCTAGCGATGAAACCGATGACGACGGGCAAAAGGTAACAAAGGAACGGGCGCACTTTTTCCGCCTGCCGGATTTTGCGGGCGACGAACGTCCTCTCTCAGGCTCCGAACGCGGTACGGC
>JASDTK010000180.1:1889-2757 GCA_041891555.1 Oscillospiraceae bacterium | reverse complement strand
CTGTTTCTGCTGCCGTGTCTGCGGCTAAATCCTTGGGCGGCAAAGTAGTATATGCTCTTTATGTAGGAGGGCTGTCCGTTCCTCTGCATAACACATGGGCTGACGTTGTTGAAGATTACCTCGGAAAGAACTATCCCGATATGAAACTTGTGACCGACCGTATTGCGTGCGGCGAGGACGCGGCGCTTGCCCGTACCACCACGCTTGACCTGCTGACAACCTACCCCAATTTGAAGGGCGTAATAGCTTTCGGCAGTCAGGGACCTTTGGGCGCGGCCGAAGCAGTAAAGGAAAGCGGTCTTGTGGGCAAATTTGCGGTTGTCGGCAACGTAGTGCCGAGCGAAGCCTCCGCATATCTGAAGGACGGATCAATAACCGAGGGATATCTCTGGAATCCCGCCGATTCCGGCTATGCCTGCGTGTATACAGCCTACCAGCTCCTCAAGGGCGGCAAAGTCGACGACGGCAAATTTGAAGTCCCGGGCATCGGTGCTCCCGCCGTATCCGATAAAAATGTCCTTGCTTATGACGATACCCTTGTAATCACGAAGGACAACGCGGACACTCTTGGCTTCTAAAAATAAGAGAACATCTAAAAGCAGAAATTAACAGTTTGGGGGATGCGGCCCTTAGAACGCATCCCCCCTTTGTAAAGTTGGTGAGAATAACAAATGGCGGAAAAAATACTGGAAATGTGTGGAGTTAATAAGCATTACGGCGGAGTCCACGCGCTGAAGGATTTTGATTTCGAGTTGCAGAGCGGAGAGATTCATTGTTTGGTGGGGCAGAACGGCTGCGCAAAAACACCGCTGATAACGATAATTACCGGAGTGACGAGAAGCGACTGTCTCTTATACACATCTCGCAG
>JASDTK010000180.1:0-1879 GCA_041891555.1 Oscillospiraceae bacterium | reverse complement strand
TAATGGCGCAGGAAAATCAACGCTTATCAAGCTAATGTCCGGAGTGACGAGAAGCGACGAAGGCAGTCGTATTTTCATGGACGGACGGCCTGTGCACAATATTAGCGCCAAGGACGCGGCTGATGCCGGTATTAAGGTTATTTATCAGGACCTGAGCCTTTTCCCGAACCTTTCCGTGGCAGAAAACATTGCGTTCAGCCTAAACACGGCCAAGAGCATGAAGCCGGTCAACTGGAATGAATATTACAAAGTCGCACAGGCCACTCTTGAGCTGATGCATGTCGATCTCGCTCTTGACAGAGAGGTTTCAATGCTTTCCATAGCCGACAGGCAGCTTGTGGCCATTGCAAGAGCGCTTGCAACAAACGCAAAGCTTATAATAATGGATGAACCGACCTCTTCCCTTACCAGGAAAGAGGTAAATGTACTGTTTAAAATTATCAGAGATCTGAATTCAAAGGGCCTTACCGTGATGTTCGTCAGCCACAAGCTGGACGAAATAATTGAAATAGCCGACAGAATAACCGTTATTCGCGACGGCTTGAAAATCGGAACTTTCAGGAAAGATGAGCTTGACGACGCAAAGCTGACCGAAATGCTGAGCGGGCAAAGCATCGCATACCGGCAGGACTTCTCCCAGCAGGGAGAAAAAACGGTACTGGAACTCGAAGGCTTGTCCAAGGGACGTCAATATGAGGATATTTCCTTCAAGCTGCAACAGGGCGAAGTACTCGGCGTTATAGGTCTCTTGGGCTCGGGGAGAACTGAAGTGGCACTGAGCCTGTTCGGCCTGAACAAGCCCGATTCCGGCTCAATCAAGCTCAACGGACAGAAAATGTGCTTTAAAAGCAACCGTGACGCAATAAGGGCAGGAATTGCCTATGTTCCAGAGGACAGACTGCTGCAGGGACTCGTTATCGATCAGAATGTCGAGGATAATATTTCAATATCCATTATCGACAGGATCTGTTCAAGGCTCGGACTTGTAAGGTCAAGGGACCGCAGGAAGCTGACTGACGACTGGATTAAAAAACTGAATATAAAGAGTGCGCTCCCGGAAATTCCGGCTTCGGCAATGTCCGGCGGCAATCAGCAGAAAATCGTCATATCAAAGTGGCTTGCAACGAACCCGAATATTCTGATTCTTGATCAGCCTACCAACGGTATTGACATAGCTGCCAAGAGCGCCATTTACGATATTATTCGGAACCTTGCAAAAAGCGGAATGAGCATTATCCTGATCTCAGATGAAATTCCCGAAATCTATAACAATTGCCCCAGGGCGCTGCTTATGTATCGAGGAAAACTGGTCAAGGAGCTTGACTGCAGGGCGCTTTCCGAGGAGGATTTTGAGCGGGAGGTGGCTTATGGACAATAAGACGGCGCTAAAGAAATTCACAAGCTCCAGCGAGTTCTATCTTCTGATAGTTGACGCTGTTCTGGTACTGTTTCTGTCGGTTTATACGGGCGGCAACTTTCTGCAGCTGACAAACCTTCGCTCGCTTGTCGTGGGATATTCCGCGCTTGGCATCATTGCGGCAGGAGTACTGGTGGTAATCATTTCAGGTGGAATTGACATTTCATTTATGGCGATTGCAACCATCGCCCAGTATGTCATGGCGCAGTATATGCTTCATTTGGGCGGCAATTTCCTGATAATAATCCTGATTTCAATTGCAACGGGCATCGTTCTGGGCTGTATTAACGCGCTACTTGTTTACCACATTAAGGCTCCGACACTGATTATTACCCTCGCTACAATGAGCATTTTTGACGGCTTACTGCTCTGGGCGACCAAGGGCGTGAAGCTTTTTGGCTTCCCCGATTGGTTCGCGGCAAAGTCAGAGACAAGCATTGTTGCTATTCCGATAGGTTTTCT
>JASDTK010000179.1:0-2762 GCA_041891555.1 Oscillospiraceae bacterium | reverse complement strand
CAATTCAGATCAACGTAAATGGCAATACACAATTTTTCATAATACTATACAACACAAAGTATAGCGTGTCAAGAGGTATGTAAAAAAATTTTGGCCGCCTTTTCCAGACTTATAAAAGTGAGAAAAGGCAGCCGTAAGTTTTAAAAATTCAATTAAAGAAGTCCGCTGTCCGCCATGGAAACGAAGTCGCCGTCGGCAACGATTATATGGTCTGAAAGAGCGATACCCATTGAAGCCAGCGCGGTTTTCAGCTTTTTGGTGGTTATCTCATCCTCCCTTGAGGGAAGAGCAATGCCGCTGGTATGATTGTGCGAAATGATGACGCTTGTGGCGTTCTTGGCGAGCGCAAGCTCCGCAATTTTGCGGGTGCTGATTTCGGCTGAGTTTGCCACTCCCCGAAAAAGCTCCTTGCAGCAGATGACCTTACATTTCGCGTCCAGACATATAACATAAACGACCTCGTCGCGTTCGTACATATAGCGCGACGCGAGAAACTGGCCGGCCTTTTTTGAAGAGTCAAGTATATTGTCAAAGCGGTTTTTATCCATATTATAGCGGCGGCTGACTTCGGGAATGAGTTTCAAGAGTGCTACCGAGTTTTCACCGATGCCGCTCACCTTGGCAAGCTCCTCCGCAGGAGCCTCAAAAACTGCTTCCAGACTCCCGAAGGTGTTCAGAAGCTCATGAGCAAGAGGATTTGTGTCCTTGCGCGGCACCGAATAAAACAGAAGAAGCTCAAGGACGTTGTGGTCATCGAAAACGTCCAGTCCCTGTTCCAAAAGCTTCTGTTTCATTCTTTCTCTGTGCCCGTCATGGACGCCCATAAAAAAACCTCGATTCTTTATCCGAGTACTTTGTAAGATTATAGCACTAATTTCGCGATTGCGCAAAGTTATATTTAGTGATACAATTGTGAGACAAGGGTTATATGTAGCCATTGGAGGTCAAAGTGAAAAAACTGTCGCCTTACGTAAAGGATTTTATAAAAAAAGCCGACATGACGCTTCTTATACTGTGTCTTGTAAGCGCCATATTCGGAATGGTCATGATTGCCAGCGCTTCGGCATCCCTTCAGAATCCGGCGCGCTATCTCATAGTACAGATAGTATGTCTCCTTATCGGGTTAGGACTTTTTGTGCTGTTTACTGTTCTGGACATTGACATCATAACAGATAAATGGGCAGCTCTGATTATTTTTGAAGTTGCGCTTGTACTTTTGCTCCTTACTCCGCTGGGTTACGCTGACAACACCGGAAACCGCGCGTGGCTTCGTTTCGGCTTTGTCGGAGTTCAGCCTGCGGAAGTTATAAAAGTGGTATTTATCATTGTTTTGGCCAAGCAGCTGAACTATCTGAAAAATTATAAAAATCTTAATTCTGCGTTTTCAATCGCTCAGCTTCTAATTTACTGCGGATTTACAGTCGGACTCATTGTTGTAGTTTCGAAAGACATGGGCAGCGCGCTTGTTTTTCTTTTCATCTTTCTTATCATGCTTTTTGCTGCTGGTGTGCGCTTCTACTGGTTTATCGTAGGGCTTGCGGCTACAGCCGCCGTAACTCCGCTTGTATGGACGCACGTTCTTAATCAGCGGTATAGGGATCGTATTCTCGCTCCCTATGACGCAAGCATAGACCCAAACGGTTTTGAAATTCGCTGGCAGGCAAACCAGTCAAAAATTGCGCTGGCCAGCGGACGGCTAACCGGCACAGGACTTTTTAAGGGACGTCAGACACAGTCGGGAGCCATTC
Source organism: Oscillospiraceae bacterium (assembly GCA_041891555.1). Lineage (GTDB taxonomy): Bacteria > Bacillota > Clostridia > Oscillospirales > Oscillospiraceae > UBA2658. Next base: position 1,014 of record JASDTK010000179.1, on the reverse strand, counting down.
CCGAAAAGCAGACCGACTTCATCTTTTCCGTCATAGGCGAGGAGCTTGGAATGATAGCGTGCATTATTGTCATACTCCTTCTTCTGGCGATAATATTCCGCTGTATCTACGTCGGCATCAAGTCGCGCAATACAATGAGCATGCTCATTTGCTTCGGCGTTGCCGCGTGGCTCATTTTCCAGACCTTCGAAAACATCGGGATGTGCATAGGCATAGCGCCGGTCATAGGCCTTACGCTCCCGTTTTTCAGCTACGGCGGTTCTTCACTTTTTTCCATTTTTGCCGCAATGGGCCTTGTGTCCGGCATCAAATACCGCCCGAAGCCCGAGCGCTTCCGAAGCCTCAACTGATAAAGAAGCTCTCCCGAAAAACGGGAGAGCTTCTTTATTTCATCTCAGCTGTTCTGCAGCCTTTTCCTTGGCCTTCGCATTCTTTGCGGCGGTAGCTTTTCTCTTTGCGGCGGCGCGTTTTTGCAAAATCAAATTAGTCCGCGCCTCTTCCTGAGTTCTTTTTATCTCTTCCAAATTACTCTTGTGCGCAGCGTCAATCCTGTCGCGGATTTCCTGTAGCTCAGCCGTCATTGTTTGCTGTGATTCGGGGCTGCACAGAGCTAAATAAGTTAAAAAAACCGAAGGATAAATAAATCTTTTCATGCCGATTTCAGCACTGAATTTTACATCAATTGTTGTGTCGGTCTGGCTTTTGATAACCCCTATGCCATATTGACGATGTTGGACCCGCTCTTTGACCAAGTTCATTGTGTTCTCCCTATTCTCCACTCACCAATTTACTTTCACCGTTTTGCTCACTGAATCTCGTGAGATATAAAAACATGCGGTTCCGACAACCATTCTTACGATGCCAGAACCACATGCTGCATATTTATTATACACTATTACCGGGTGAATTGTAAGTAAATTATTTTTAAGCCCGATATTTTTTTACTTTGCTTCCTTTATGTTCGCGTTTAGAAGAAGCAGCCAGTTGATTATTCCGAAGAACACGGCAAGCGCC
>JASDTK010000178.1:0-2763 GCA_041891555.1 Oscillospiraceae bacterium | reverse complement strand
GTCATCTGTGCAGAATCGAAAAAGTCACCGTGCTCGAATTCATGATCACGGGTCCTGCCGTTTTCTTTTTCAAAATAATTGTCTTTATTGCCGTTGACGCTCTGTCCCTGTACTTCCTGCATTTTGCCGTCGTTTCCTTCGGTATAGGTCTGATGATAAGTAATTACCTCCTGAATCTGCGTCCGATAAGCAACCCCGATCGCAGCGCCGCCCAGGATGACGATAAGAAGCGCCGCAAGAACGAACCGCTTGGCTGTTTTCTTGAAATTCATATTCATAATCCGATTCTGTAGTTTGTTCATGATAACCCTCCTTCAGCCTTATAGGCCGATTCTATCGTGCAATCCTAAACTGCCGATTGCAAAGAGTTAAACTGGGGATAAAATATGTTCCCGCTCGTAAATCGCCATGAGCTTTTTGCCCATCTCAGATATTCTTCGCGCCTGAGCAACCTGCAGACCGGCCCCTGTAATATCCGGCAGCCGTCTGTTGAGGATGCATTCGGTTTTTTCAGCAAACGCTCTGAAATCCTTTGCTTTATATACGTTGACGCCGTCCTCAAGCCAATCTTCATAGACGGGAATATCCCGCACGATGGTAGGGATACCGCAGGCAAGAGCCTCCAGGACAACAATGCCTTCAGTTTCCTCCGTTGACATGAAATCAAATAAATCACAGCCGCAGTAAGCGTCCCGCAGCTCCTCCCGCTTCACATATCCGGGGAAGCACAGATTTTCTGGGGCGTTCTTTATTGCGGTGCGGATACTTTTGGGAACAAGGTTCAAATTGGTATAACCAAACCAGAAAAATCGCATCCGGGGCATTTCCCTCGCCAGCTCTATAAAATCCGGAAGCCCTTTCCGCTCCATGTAATGCCCGACCGAAATGACGGCCTTATCCTCCGGGAGGAGTCCGTATCTTTCCCGGAATGCCACGCGGCGCTCCGCGCTCGGGGCGAAAAAATCCGTGTCGACGCCGTTGGAAAGACTGTAAATCGGTTTTCGAATGCCATAGCTCCGCAAGAGCTTTTTAGAGTACTCGGTGGGAGTAATGATCAAATCACCGCTTTCGTAGCAGCGAATAATCCATCGTTTAAATAGCGGCGCGAAGAGGTTCGAATACTGAAATGAGTTTTTGAAATCCTCCATCGTGGAATGCCCGTAATAAACGACTGCTTTTTTCTGCCGCCGTGCAATCAAGCTGGCTACAAAAGAATCAGGGAAAACCGTATTGAAATGAACTGCCTCCGAAGGCTCCGATAAGCGGTTTGTGATTCGAACACCTGAGCGTTCAAGCATATCTTTCTGATGCAGAATCGCCTGACCCACACCGCTTCTTTTTACCAGCGAGAAGCACCCTGCGTACAGATTAACTTGCACTGTAAAACCTCCTTCAGTGAATCAGCGAAACAATATGACGCAAGCCCGTATATAAGCCGAGGCTGTATAGGGATATCGAAAATGGCTTGCCCAAAAGGATGATGGACGAAAATTTCTTCCAGCCCATCTGTGTCGTACCCGCAAGGTAGCACAAAAAATCATCGGGCGCTACCGGTAGGAAAATCGCAATGGCAAACCATTTTGCGAATTTGCTGTCACTACCCGTCCACTTTTCATACTTAGCAATTGTTTTCTCGTTGAAAAGCGAATAGAGAATCGGTTTCCCAAAATTTCTTGCAATAAAAAAAGCGGCAATGGAGCCGATGCATATTCCAATATAGTTGTAGACCAAGCCTGTCCATGGCCCAAACAGCAGCACACCTGCAAGGCAGCCAAGTCCGCCGGGCAAAATGGGGAGAACGACCTGAATCGCCTGAAAAAATATAAAAATCAGGGCCCCGGCTATGCCGAAACCGGTTATGTATGCCTGCAAAGCCGCCTGCGAAGTAAAAAGCTGTCTGTTGTAAGCGTACAGAGAGAAAGCAATACAGGCGACAAGGGTAAGGATGGAAACGACCGTAAACGACTTTTGAATCATACTTTTTGACATTGGAGTTCCTCCTGATATGCTTCCCCAATCCACTCTACACGGCGGCGTGCCGCATCGGCATACACCTGCTCTACGTTTTGAGCAAAAGACGCCGAAGAATACTTCGTACAGGCAGTCTGCGCAGCGTTAAACGACATAGCTTTCCGCAACTTATCGCTGCCCAGGAAACAGTCCAGTTTTTCAAAGAAGTCGCCCTCGTTTTCATACTGCCAGCCGTTCCATCCATTTTCGATCACGCCGCTGAGGCAGTCGTCCTTACGGCAAAGCGCCGGAAGCCCCGATGCCAGCGCCTCAATATAGGTGAGTCCCTGTGTCTCGCTGCCAGAAGCGCTGACGAAGAGGTCGCCCAAATGGTAATAGTCCGTTATCTCCTCAGGCGGAATCATGCCGGCAAACACCACGGCATTATTGATACCAAGCTGCGCTGCGGTATCCTCCAGCGCGGCACGGTGAGGACCGTCGCCAACGATCAGAAGCGTGGCTTTTTCCGGATGCAGCTTTGCGAAATACGTCAATACCTCTTCCAGATTCTTTTCCCTGGCAAGGCGGCCCACATACAGCAAAATGCGATTTTCGTCAGGGATCTCCAGAGTTCGCTTCAACTGTTCGGGATCGGCTACGGAAGTGAAACGGCCAAGATCAATCCCGGTCGGGATCACACGGATCTCACGGTCGACCCCGTACCCTTCCAAAATCGTACGGACTTTCCCGGTGGGAGCTATGACGCAGTCCACCTTCTCCAAAATCCATCTCGAAATTCTTGCAGCCATGTAC
>JASDTK010000177.1:903-2772 GCA_041891555.1 Oscillospiraceae bacterium | reverse complement strand
GTTCCCAAGCCCAAGTTCCCAAGCTAAAGATCCCAAGCCAAAGATCCCAAACCAAAGATACCAACCAATGTTATGAGATAGTCCTAGTTAGTGTCACGCTGGTATAATTGTGTTTCATTGTGGTTTTAATAACTGCCGCTTTGTTGTATCTCGCATTTTTCGGGCTGCATGTCGGATCGCTGGAACTTAAGGGTTCTGATGAAATGCGTTACGGAATCGATATACGCGGCGGTGTTGAGGCCACATATACGCCAAAGGATCTTGGCCGCGCTCCGACTGCGGACGAGCTTGAAACGGCAAAGTCCATTATTGAGACGCGTATGGATGCCGAAAATATTACCGACAGAGAAGTCACGATTGATAAAACCAACGGCTCAATAATAGTGAGATTCCCCTGGAAATCTGATGAGGCAGATTTTGATCCCCAAAAGGCGATTTCAGAGCTCGGCGAAACCGCTCATCTGACGTTTAAAGACCCTGAGGGAAACGTAGTTCTTGAGGGCTCTGACGTCACGAAGAGTTATGGCACCTTTGATAACAATACAGGCACTTATGTTGTTGCTCTTGAGCTTTCGACAAACGGAGCCACTAAATTCGCTGAAGCGACCGGAAGACTTAAAGGTCAGAAAATCTCGATCTACATGGACGACAATCTGATTTCCGATCCTACTGTAAATGATCAGATAAATGACGGCAATGCGATAATTACGAACCAGAAGGATCTTGAGACGGCAAAGGCTTTGGCTACAAAGATTAACTCCGGATCTCTGCCTTTCTCAATGGAAGCTCATGACGCCAACATCATAAGCCCGACACTCGGCAGACAGGCTCTTGACATCATGATACTTGCCGGTGAGATTGCCTTTGCGCTGGTCTGCCTGTTCATGCTGCTTTATTACAGACTGCCGGGATTCGTTGCCTGCATCGCTCTGTTATTGCAGGTTGTCGGTCAGCTGTTGGCGCTTTCGATTCCGCAGTTTTCGCTTACGCTGCCCGGTATCGCTGGCGTTATCCTGTCCATCGGTATGGGTGTCGACGCAAACGTTATCGTGTCCGAGCGAATCAAAGAAGAGCTGAATTCCGGCAAGACTCTCCGTTCTTCAATAGACGCCGGCTTCCACCGCGCTTTTTCTTCGGTTTTCGACGGCAATGTAACGGTCATAATAGTTTCAATAGTCCTTATTGCGCTCGGCTCCGGATCATTGCTTTCCTTCGGCTACACGCTTCTCTGCGGTGTTTTAATGAACTTCGTGGCCGGCGTAACCGCATCACGCTTAATGATAAGGTCGCTCAGCGAGTTTAAGTGCTTCCAGAAACCCGCTTTATACGGCGCAAGGAGGTTAGCAAAATGAAAGTAATTGACTTTTTTAAGCACAGATATATCTATTTTGGAATTTCGATCTGCATAATTCTGATAGGCGTTATCTTCGCATTGGTTGACGGGATCAAGCTTGATATCCAGTTCCAGGGAGGCTCTATTCTCAAATATTCCATTGTCAACACTATTGACGGAGAAAAAGCAGCGGGTCTTATTGAAGATGCTCTCGGAAAGACAACAAACTGCCAGGAGCAGACTACTCAGGCAACCGGCGAGAAAATGCTGGTTGTAAACCTTTCGGACAATGAATCCATCACTTCACAGGAACAGGAACTTGTAACTTCAACTTTGAATGAGGCATTTCCGGATGCAGGCTTGAAATTTGCCACCTCCCAGTCGGTTCAGCCTTTTACCGGGGCACGCTTTTTTACTCGCGGATTATTGGCAATTCTTCTCTCCTTTGCGTTGATTCTCGTCTATGTCGGTTACCGCTTTCGCAGAATCGGCGGCTTCTCCGCAGGCTTCATGGCAATTGTCGCGCTGTTCCACGA
>JASDTK010000177.1:0-893 GCA_041891555.1 Oscillospiraceae bacterium | reverse complement strand
CGCTGTGTTTATTGTTTTCCGGATACCGCTGAACGACTCGTTTATCGCGGCAGTTCTTACGATCATCGGTTTCTCCATCAATGACACGATTGTAATTTATGACCGTATCAGAGAGAATAAATTACTCATGGGCGCTAAGACCTCCACCGCCGAGCTTGTCAACACAAGCATAACGCAGTCGATGTCGCGTTCCATCAACACCAATATTGCTGTTTTCGTCAGCATTACAATCGTCTATGTCTTCGCGCAGATTTACAGCATTGAATCCATCAAGGATTTTGCTCTGCCGATGATGTTCGGTACGATTTCCGGCTGTTACTCAACCATTTGCATCGCAGGTCCGCTTTGGACTATGTGGAAAAACCATCACGGAGATTCCAAGCTCAAAAAAGCCTGAACCAAGGGTCATAACTGCATTAAAGAGGAGCTCCTGCGTAAGTATCGTTCGCGGCAGCTCCTCTTTTCCAAATGATCACAATCAATTTCGTCAGATTATTTATTTGTTAATAATTTTATATACGTATTTAACGAACGTCTTATAAATATTAACAGAAAACTTACTTGCTAATTTGTTTAATTCGTGTAATATATTTTTGACGAGGTACTTGAAATATTTAACTACAAAGACTATTATTGCTTAGCTCAAGTATTTCTGTTGACGTATATTATTTCGATATCGCAAAAAGCAGAAAACCAATCTGAGCAGAGCGGCTATGAGTTAAAGGCGGGCTAAATGGGCATTAATAGCAAATACGCGAATACTGTCCGATATAGCTGCAAGAGAGTGGAACATTTTCATTCTGGAGAAAGAGATGAAAGATCATGGACGATTTAGACACACAAAACAGCAGCGATGACGTTGGCAAAATAAGTCATTCGCTGCCGGTCAATGA
>JASDTK010000176.1:0-2783 GCA_041891555.1 Oscillospiraceae bacterium | reverse complement strand
GTATCGGATATCGATAACGATCAAATAAACGCAGCCTCACAAAACCTGTTTGAACCGGCCGTGAAACTTATAAGGAAGCTGCACGGCAAGCTTGTCGTGCCGGTGTTCGGCAATGGCGAGGAGGCGGAAAAATAATGAGCATACTTACTTTGATGATTAACATCCTTATATTTCCGGGCGGACTTTTCGCCATAATGCTGGGACTCTTTCTCTCAGGCGTTGACCGCAAAGTTTATGCGCGCCTGCAGAGACGCGTGGGCCCGCCTATTTACCAGCCGGGTATCGATGTAATCAAGCTCTGGCAAAAAGAAACGGTGATACCGAGAACGGCGAGTATGTTTGCTTTCAGAGCCGCTCCACTTGTTGGCTTTGCGGGTATGTTTGCGGCAGTTGCCCTTATCCCGGTTACGGGGATTTATTCGGGACTCAGCCAGTCAGGCGACCTGATCGTGCTGCTGTATCTTTTGTCCACACCTGCTCTGGCACTGATGATTGGTGCGTCGGCGTCAGGCTCTCCGTACGGCTCTGTCGGACTTTCAAGAGAAATGACTATGGTTCTGGCCTATGAAGTACCGCTTCTGGTCGTTTTTCTGACGGTCGGCATGAGAGTCGGAATGGCAAACGGAGACTTTGCCTCCTTCTCCATGAGCAGTATAGTGAATTACCAGCTAAGTAACGGAAATCTGCTGTCTGATCTGCGTATGCTGCCCGCGTTTCTGGCGCTGCTGTGCTGCATTCCCGGCACAATCGGAGTTGTACCCTTTGACCTGCCCGAGGCCGAGACTGAGCTGGCCGAAGGCCCTCTGCTGGAGTATTCCGGCGCGGGGCTTGCAGTATTCAAAATTACAGGCAGCCTTAAAATACTGGTTATGTCCGCGCTGACAGTGGCTCTTTTCTTCCCGTCCGGTATCGGAAGCTTCTGGCTTCTGAATCTTGTGTGGTTCATTTTCAAATGCCTTGTAGTGTCCTTCTTCTCAATAACCCTTGTCCGTGCTACAAGAGCCAGAATGCGTCTGGATCAGGCATATAAGTTTTTCCTGATATACCCCACCTCATTGGCTCTTATCAGCCTTGTTTTAACCCTGCTTACTTTCAGAGTACAAGTCTGAATGCAAAGCTTTGAAAGGAGAAATAATTATGGCTGAACTGCTTCAAAAAATAGCTAAAATGTCGCCGTGGATATACAGAATCAACGCCGGCTCCTGCAACGGGTGCGATGTCGAAATGGCGACAACCGCGCTGATTCCGAGATATGATGTCGAGCGGCTCGGATGCAAGTACTGCGGAAGTCCCAAGCACGCGGACATAGTGCTGATTTCCGGACCCGTAACGGCTGCCGTCAAGGAAAAAGTACTGCGAGTCTACGATGAGATACCGAATCCCAAGGTCGTTGTCGCGGTAGGTATCTGCCCTATATCCGGCGGAGTATTCAGAGAAAGCTACGCTATTGAAAACCAGCTGGACGCCTATATACCGGTGGATGTCAATGTTCCGGGCTGTCCTCCGCGTCCGCAGGCGATTATTGACGGTATTGCAAAGGCAATAGAAATCTGGAAAACGAAATTCTAAAAGATAAGTTTTATATAACCCTGACTTGTCTGATGCGCGGCAGATGCGCAATATAACCATGATCTTCTCCCATGGCTGTATTGCGCATTGAGTGCAGAGAAAGGATTGGAAAATGAGTACATTTTTAAAGGTAATCCTGCAGAACATAGGAAAAGGTCCGTCGACTATAAAATACCCTTTTGAAGATTCACCTGCGCCGGAAAAACTGAGAGGCAAAATAGCTCACGATCCGGAGCTTTGCATTGCCTGTCGGATGTGCGAATATGTCTGTGCCGGCGGAGCGATAAAAATCCAGGACACTGAAGACAAGAAAGGATTGGACTTTGTAGTATGGCATAACTCTTGCACATTCTGCGGTTTATGCGAATACTACTGTCCGACAAAGGCGATACGTATGACGAACGATTATCATACCGCGCATCTGGAGGAAGAAAAATACGATTACTGTGAAAAATCGCGCATCGAGAAGAAGAAGTGCGAACGCTGCGGTGAGCCGATTATGCCTCTTTCTCCTAAGATGATTGAAAAGATTTACGGCAAAGAGGGCGACGTCAAGGGCCTCTCCAAGCTGTGCCCGAAATGCCGCAGAAAGGCTATTTGGGAGGATACCGTACTATGAAAGAAGACGTAATGGAGAGCTTCGGCGAAGAGCTGAGACGGATGCTGGGCGCGAAATTCTCTCTTAAATGGGATGTTGATAAAAAAGGCGTTGTGTGCGGCTGGTGCAGGCTTGACGAGGCGGATGACATTTATTCGGTCGCGGAAGCCGTGAAGAGCTTCTCGGGCAGAGTGATGACGATATCGCCGCTCAACACGCCCAACGTAATTCCGGGCCAGGCTCCCGGTAATAGCTCTGACGAGGCGCCGAAGAATGAGGAACCCGTCAAAGTGGTTATAAACTATCACTTTTATTTTCAAACCCTTAACCTTACCGTATGCATTACCCTGCCTGACGACAGAAGAGCGGTAAAATCAATTACGCCGGTGCTGATAAGCGCAGACTGGCATGAGAGGGAAATGCGGGAGTTATACAATATCGATGTTCAGGGCCACCCTAATTCAAAGAAGCTATTTCTGGATGAAAGTATCCATATGACCGATCACACTATGATACCGCTTTCAGAGGCGCTGAAAGGCGCCAGTACCAGCACCTTGTGGGAAAAGATAATGAAATCCGGCAAAAAGGAGGAGAATGCAGGTGAGTAGCTATACAA
>JASDTK010000175.1:7008-18159 GCA_041891555.1 Oscillospiraceae bacterium | reverse complement strand
GCCGTGTCCAGAACATAATACGCGATATGGTAGCTCTTAAGGTCTATCGGAAAATAATCTACGGAGTTCGTGTGAATCGCGGAGGCTATAAGCTTTTTCTTCATCGGCGGAAGCTTAACCTCGCGCGCCGCGATTTTGCTGGATGTAAGGGAAAATACTGCGTTCTTTGTATGGCTGATTCCGTGCGACGCAAGCTGCATGCGAAGCTCGTTGGCCAAAAGCGTGGGATCGGAGATGACTCCGTCCGAAACGCAGCCTTCGGGCGTAGGAAAAACAAAAGCGTCGAAAATTCGCACGCTCTTTCCCTTTCGCGCGGTACGGCATACAGATATGGTCTGATCGCATATCTCAATGTTAAGTACCTTTGCCGCCATAAAATTCTCCTCTCGCTTGATAGACTCAGGTCAGCTATATGAAAGCCCGGTAACGGGCGCTTTAGTCAAAATCAATGCTGAATAATGCCAATAATGCGCCGTAAGCGCGGCGCAGAAGTTTAAAGCATGTTCAGATACCATTTAATAAGGGGTTCTCCCCAGATTAGAGCCGCAAAAATTCCTACGGACAAATAAGGACCGAACGAGAGCGTTCTGTCCGCTTTTTTTAACGCCATTAGCGTGAGGTGGATAAGGGTTCCCGCAATACAGCCGAAGAAGAAGCCCAGAACAATGAGCTTCCAGCCGAGCAGGAGTCCGCAGCCCGCCATCAGCTTGATATCGCCGCCGCCAATGCCTCTCCCCTTTGTTACGGCAAAGATGAGATACAGCGGCAGGGACATTGCTAAAAAGCCTATGAGGTGCGTAAGAGCGTTTTGCAGGTCGAGCAGCGTTGCCAGAACACCGAGAGCAAGGATGAAAACTGTTGTGCCGGAGGGAATTTCGCGGGTGCGCGCATCGATAAAGGATACAACTATGAGAGCGGAGGCGAGGAGGCCGGCGACTGCAGCGAGCGCAGTGAAGCCCAGCACGTGAAACGAGAGCAGCCAGAGCGCCCCGTTCAGCGCCTCGACCAGAGGGTACTGCGCCGATATTCTGGCCTTGCAGCCGGAGCACCGCCCGCGCAGGGCAAGAAAGCTGATGAGCGGTATGTTTTCATACCATTTCAGCCTCTTGCCGCAGCTCGTGCAATGTGAGGGACCCGTGATGATACTTTCACCTTTTGGAATTCGCAGGATGCATACATTGAGGAAGCTGCCGACTGTTATGCCGAACAGAAATACCAGAATGTACATTAAAACGGTGAGAGTATCCATGAGGGGTTCCTTTCGGAGTGAGTTTAAACTAATCAGGAATTATGCAGCAGCCTTAGCGATTGTTGTGAAGTGAGCTCTTGTAGTCGCCGGGGTTGAGGTCCAGCCCGCTTTACCGCTTGTGAAAGTGATTACCAAAGTAGCATCAGTTAACGCAACAGCTTCGTTTGACTTCAGTGTAATTGAAGTTCCAAGTATACCTGTAAGTTGAGCGCCAACCGTAATTACCCCAGCGGCTATATGCATGTCTATCGATGAGGCCGGAGCTGTCTGTGACGCATAATAGACTTCCGCGGCGTGCAGGCATTCGTCCAGTGTAGCCAAGTCCGCACCTGCTTTAGATCTGTTGACATACTGGATGTATTGGGGAACGAGGATTGCGCCGAGGACGCCGAGGATTGCGATGACGACGAGCAGCTCTACAAGTGTGAAGCCCGCCTTGCTTTTCTTGAGACTCTGGATCATAGTGGATGATTCTCCTTTTCTTTTTTACTTCCCATTAATTTTATTTAAACGCCGTTGCGTAAAATTTGCAAAGACGTTCTTCACTTATTACATACTGCTTATGCCGTTGTACATTGAGGCCATCGGCAGCATTATTGAAACAATTATAGTGCCGACAATGACGGCGAGCACCACAATGATAGCGGGTTCAATGGCGGCCATGAGCCGCTCCGTCGCGCTCTCGACCTCCTCCTCGTAATAATCCGCGAGCTTTGAGAGCATACCTTCAATAGAGCCTGTCTCCTCTCCGATGCCTATCATATGGCGGACAAGCGGGGGAAAGAGGTTATCCCTTGCAAACTGTGCCGCGAGGGGCGAGCCGAGCGTGACCGCTTCGCGTGCCGCGAGAAGAGAGCCCTTGTAATAGATGTTTGTCATCGTGTTTGATACTATGGTGAGCGCGTCGACCAGCGGAAGCCCGGAGCTGAGAAGGTTTTCAAGCGTTCTTGCCATTCTTGCGGAAGCGGTTTTTTTCGTGAGGTCGCCTTTGAGTGGAAGCCGGAGCTCTATTTTACCAAAGAAATACTGTCCGGAATCGGATTTTTTATACTCGCGCAAAATGAGCACCAGCAAAAACACTCCGCCGAGGACAAGATACCAGAAGCGCGCCAAAAATCTCGAGATGGAGAGTACAACAATAGTGATCGTGGGCAGCTTCATTCCGAGCTGATTCAGCACATCCTCAAAGGTTGGAACAACGAAGGTGAGCAAAACCGTAATTGCCGCTATCGCGACTATACATACGATAGTCGGATAGGTGGTCGCTTTCTTTATTGTGTCCTTAAGCTTTGCTTCCTTCTCAAACTGAACCGCCATTCTCGTAAAGGAGACGTCCAGAGTACCGGCGGCTTCGCCCGCTTCGACCATTGTAACGAACATTGAGGGAAAAACGTCCGGCCACTGCTTCATCGCGTTGGAAAACGTTTCGCCCCGCTCGATAGTCTTTTTACAATCTATAATAGACTTTGCAAGCATTTTGTTCTCTGTCTGCTCACCCAGCATCTCCAGAGCCTGAGCCAGCGGCACGCCTGCGTTGAATATGCTGACAAACTGGCGGCAGAAGACCGCAAGGTCGCGTGGCTTTGGTTTTTTTGTGAAGATTGAGAGGTTAATGTCCCTGTTGAGCACGCCGACTTCGTTCACGGAGATGACAAGGTCGCCCCTTTGTCTGAGAGAGGAAAGCGCATCTTCACGCGTCGCGGCGTCCAGAGTGCCTTTTATCTCTTTGCCTCTTTTGTCTATGACGAGATAAGAAAATACGGCCAAAATATCACTCTCCTGATATGGGATAAGTGTCGGGGCGCTTTAGGTGAAGCGCTTTGCGAGTATCGACCTGTCCTGAGCGTACAGCAGCGCGATTTCCTCGCTGATGGCTCCTTTTGTAAAGAGATCAAACAGCGCGTCGTCCATTGTCTTCATGCCGAGCTTTCCGCTCGTCTGCATGACGGTTGGTATCTGATAGGTCTTTGCCTCACGGATGTGGTTTCTGATGGCGTTGTTTGCAAGCATAACTTCAAATGCCGCGACACGCCCCCTGCCGTCTTTTTTGGGAAGGAGCTGCTGCGAAATGACGCATTGCAACACGTCCGCAAGCTGAGTCCTGATTTGCTGCTGCTGATGGGGCGGAAATACATCGATTATTCGGTCGATTGTGTTTGCCGCTCCGTTCGTATGGAGGGTCGAAAACACAAGATGCCCTGTTTCCGCGGCGGTTACCGCGGTTGCGATAGTCTCAAGGTCGCGCATTTCTCCTACAAGGATAACGTCAGGATCCTGACGGAGCGCGGCGCGAAGGGCGGCTGAATAGCTGACAGAATCCGAACCCATCTCGCGCTGGTTGACGATGGATTGGTTGTGCCTGTGAAGATATTCGATGGGGTCTTCAAGCGTAATTATATGGTCGCAGCGCTTTTGATTGATAAGGTTTATCAGAGAAGCCAGGGTTGTTGATTTACCGCTTCCCGTGGCGCCGGTTACGAGAACAAGTCCGCGGCGCTTTTCGGTTATTTCGACGACACACTCGGGTATGCCCAGCTCCTCCGGAGTTGGAATCCGAAGGTTCAGGATTCTCGCAACCATTGAAAAGCTGCCCCTCTGGCGGAAGACATTGACACGGAACCTACCCAGAGAGCGGATTGAATACGCGAAATCGACTTCGCCGGCCTCCTCAAGAATAGAACGGTGTCTTTCATCCATTATGCTCAGCGCGATTTCTTCAATATCCTTGGGCATTAAGGGTTCGGCATCCATTCGGACAATAGCGCCGTCAATCCTCATGCAGGGAGGAACTCCGACGCTTAGATGAAGGTCTGAGGCGCCATTTTCAATTGCCGTACCGATAAGCTCCTGAAAAGTCAGCATAGCATTCTCCCATTATAGAAGCAATTATAAAAACCGAGTTAAATCGACAATTATTCTTCAAAAGAAACGCGCATCATTTCTGCTATAGACGTTGTTCCGTCCAAAACGTATTCTGTCGCGCTTGAACGAAGTGTTTTCATGCCTTCGGCAACTGCGATATTTTGAATGTTGCCGGTGGAACCCTTGGTTGCGATTATTCGCTTGAGGTTTTGTGAGATTTCCATGATTTCGTATACGCCTATGCGCCCGAAATATCCTGTTTCGGCACACATCGGGCAGCCGACCGGCTCGTATATGGTTGTAGGGTCATCGACGCGCCTGTTCAGCATGAGGTTCTCCTCCGGAGTCGAGAGTCTCGCCTTTTTGCAGTGGGGACAGAGCCTTCGCACAAGACGCTGAGCGATGACGCCAACAAGAGAGTCCGCCAGAAGATAGCTTTCTATGCCCATGTCCAAGAGGCGTGTTACCGTTGCTGCGGCGTTGTTCGTATGGAGGGTCGATACGACGAAATGTCCTGTTATGGAGGCCTGAACCGCTATTGAGGCGGTTTCATAGTCGCGAATCTCGCCGATCATTATAATATCAGGATCCTGGCGGAGAATCGAGCGGAGAGCAGTCGCAAAGGTCAAATCGGCCCTGGGATTAACCTGTACTTGATTTATGCCTGTGACACTGGCTTCAACCGGATCCTCGACCGTGATGATGTTTACGGCTTCGGTATTGAGCTCAGACAGCGCCGTATACAGAGTTGTAGACTTTCCGCTTCCCGTAGGTCCCGTAACAAGTAAAATGCCGTTCGGGCTGGAGAGAATATGGTCAAAGCGCTTCAGCTCATCCTCACGCATACCCAGTTCAGACTTGGACTTCGTGAGTGCGGTCTTGTCCGCTAGGCGCATGACGATCTTTTCACCGAAATAGGACGGCAGAACCGAAACGCGTATGTCATATTCGGAGCGGTCAACGGTAGTCGTGATGCGGCCATCCTGCGGCTTGCGCTTTTCTGAGATGTCCATACCGCCGAGTATCTTGATTCTCGCAGAGAGCGCGGGAAGAAGCGAGATGTCATAAACCATTTTTTCAATCAGCACGCCATCTATCCTGTAGCGAACGCGGAGTAGCTTTTCAAGAGCCTCAATGTGTATATCTGAGGCGCGGGAACGCACTGCCTGTTCGATTATCGACTTGACAATCTGGACGATAGGCGCGGAGCTGAGATCGAGTGCCTCGTCAGCCTGAGCTGATACGAGATCATGCTCCTTAACAGCTTTGTCTTTTGCGAATTTTTCCGCCGCGGAAAGAGTTTCGTCCGAGCCGAAGTATCTGTCGAGCACGGCGTTGATTTCTCGTGCGGTGGATATGCGCGGCTCAATAAAGCAATTTGTTATTATTGAAATATCGTCCTGGGCAACCATATCGAGAGGGTCAGACATAACAAGTATCAGCGTATTTCGAAAGCCGCCCTCGAAGGCCAGTGGAAGAACATTGTGTTTTCTCAGGACACTGCCGCTGACAAGGGTGATTACGTCTTCGGGTATATCTATTCCGCGAAGTTCGACGATCTCGATTCCGAGCTGAATGTGCAGAGCGTGCGCTATATCCTTATCTGAGACAATGCCGGAATCTATTAGGTAATCGCCCAGACGCTGCTTAGTCTTTTTTTGTGCTTCTAACGCAGACTTCAGCTGAGCATCGGATATAAAGCCCTGCTGAAGGAGTATATCGCCAAGCTTGTATTTTTTGTTTCTCGCAACCATTTCAATTTCTCCGCAACTCTGTTTTCTGGAATGAAGTCAAGACGGTCAGGTTGGCGTGCTTTGCTCTAGGGACTGGACATTTTGAATATTCGACAAAAAGCCATACTACTGCCGATAATATTGCATTATACAATATAAAATAATAAGAATCAACCTATATTTCAATTAACGTGCTAATTTACATAATATTTTTTAATAAGCGCAGCAAAGTCCGAGAGAAATAACCAATTCTCTCGGACTTTACCCAAAAACATGCACTTTAATATCAGATAAAGTAACGGTCAAACGATGATTATTGCATTTCGTTCAGTTTGACCGTGAGCTGTGATTTCTTGTTAGCCGCACAGTTTTTGTGAATAAGATGCTTTGTTGCGGCGTGATCAACAGTCTTGACAGCGACCTTATAGGCACTGACGGCTGTATCGTGATCGCCCTCCTCAATTGCCGTTTCAAACTTTTTCAGATTTGTCTTAAGCAAAGTCTTCGCCGCCCGGTTCTTAGCGTTCTGAGCTTTGGCAAGGGCATCTCTCTTAGCCGCAGATTTAATATTGGGCACTAATTGCCACCTCCTCCTATAGTAGTTGCGTCACCTGTGGTTCCGCGGAAATTTATTTTACCACTGATACTCGTGTTTTGCAAGCAATATTTTCATTTTTTTTAATTTTGATTTTCCTTGTATATCTATGTGTTCCCGGCAAAAAATAACCACAAAATATAGTTATGAAGGGGACATAAGAATGGAAAAGTTTGCCCAGAGAACCGACCTTGCCGCCGAGTCCAGAGAGCTCGCGATGGGAGAGAAAGCCGTTGAGGTCGAAGGTACAAAATTTGAGGAAGCTGAAGACAGGGGGGTGAAATACCAGAAGCTGTCAGTAATTAACGAGGCCGGTCAATCTGCGCTGGGAAAGCCAATCGGAACCTACTATACGGCAGAAATTGCTTCTGTACTCAGGAGAGAGAGTGAAACCTTCACAGACACTGTAGGCGCGCTTTCAGGTTTGATAAAAAACCTGCTAGGAGAGAAAAAAGGCGAGGGCTGCACACTTGTAGTGGGACTCGGAAACCGGGACATTACTCCGGACATAATCGGGCCGCTCTGTGCCGAATCTGTTTTAGTAACCAGGCACCTCAAGGAGCATGCGCCCAAGGATTTTGAATTTCTCAGCCCCGTTGCGGCAATCAGTCCCGGAGTTCTGGGCACCAGCGGTATTGAAAGCGCGGATTATATTAAATGGGTATGTGACAATTTAAAGCCGGAGAAGGTGATTGCCATTGACGCGCTCGCTGCAAGGAATCTCGACCGTTTATGCAGAACGGTCCAGATAACAGATACCGGAATCACACCTGGCTCTGGCGTCGGCAACTCAAGAAGCGCAATAAACAAAGACGTACTTGGCGTCCCTGTAATCGCCATTGGGGTTCCGACAGTTGTTGATATAAGAAGTCTGCTGGTCGATATGGGAGACGGAAAAATATCGGAGAAGGCCGCAAGTACCAACGATATGATTGTCACGCCCAGAAACATTGACAGCGAGGTCGTCTGTGCGAGCCGCGTTGTCGCATATGCTATAAACCTTGCTCTGCACGAAGGGCTCTCTGTGGAAGACATTGATATGATGGTCGGTTGATGAGTAATGTTTCACGTGAAACATCATTTTTTCTTTTAGGGAAAATGTATAAAATGTTTCACGTGAAACATTTTATACATTTAATTGTTCACATAATATATTAAATAATTTGAAAAACCATTGAAAACCGAAATTTGTACTGTTATAATAAGCAGCGACATAAAGAAGGTGCGCTTTAGGGAGAAATATATGGGAAAAATAATAGCAATAGTCAATCAGAAGGGTGGTGTCGGCAAAACGACGACCTGCCTTAACCTTTCCTATGCGCTGCATCTTCGCGGCAAGAAGGTGCTTTTATGCGACTGTGATCCGCAGGGCAACAGCACTTCTGGCTTTGGCGTCGATAAAAACTCCTCGCCAAACACTTACGATATCCTTATGAATGGTGATAGTCCTGATGACGCGATAATAAAAACGAAATTCGGTGGGCTTATCCCTGCTAACAGAGATCTTACCGGAGCTTTAATTGAACTGGTTGGCGTCGGAGAACGCGAATTCGTTTTGAAAAAGGCATTTTCTTCTATTAAAGATAAATATGATTACATATTTATCGATTGCCCGCCGTCTCTCGAACTGCTGACACTTAACGCCTTATGTGCGGCGGACAGCGTTCTGGTGCCTGTCCAATGTGAATATTTTGCGCTGGAAGGGCTGACCGACCTTGTAAATACGGTTAAAACTGTTAATAAACGCCTTAATCCTGCCCTAAAATTCGAGGGTTTCGTACTTACGATGTACGATCCCAGAACAAAGCTATCGCTTGAGGTCGAGGAAGAAATCAAGAAGTTTTTCGGCGAAAAAGTCTATAATATCAGAATACCGAGAAACGTCAGAGTCAGCGAGGCACCGAGTCACGGTATGCCGGTAATCGCCTATGATAAATCTTCGAAGGGCAGCAAGGCATATTTAAAGCTCGCAAGCGAATTTCTTGCGGCTCAGGGTGACAAACAGAAATTGTTCTGGTAAATAGGCAAGAATAAATATCTTGGGAGGTCGTTATGACCGAAAAAACACATAGAAGAGGCTTGGGTACCGGTCTCGGAGCGCTTTTCGGAGAGGATTCACTCGGTAACGAACTATCCGGCGCACTCACCGTACCAATCGAAAAGGTAGAGCCGCGCGCTGATCAGCCGAGAAATGTATTTGATCCGGCTACTCTGGAGGAGCTTGCAGATTCAATCAGGGAATATGGAATGATTCAGCCAATAACAGCCAGAAAGCTGGATTCAGGCTACTACCAGATAATCGCGGGGGAGCGCAGATGGCGGGCCGCAAGGCTCGTCGGCTTGTCAGAGGTGCCCGTCAGAGTAATTGCAGCCGATGATAAGAGAGCAATGGAGCTGGCTTTGGTCGAAAATCTCCAGCGCGAGGACCTGAACGCGATTGAAGAAGCGAAGGGCTACCGTACTCTGATTGAAGAATACGGTATGACGCAGGACGAGGCTTCCAAGAGCATAGGAAAATCACGTCCGGCGATTGCGAACTCACTTCGGTTGCTTAATCTCACCCCGCCAGTTATAGCTATGGTTGAGGATGGAGACATCTCAGCCGGTCACGCCAGAGCGCTTCTCGCAATCAAGGACGAAGCGGATCAGCTCAGGGTTGCTACAAAAGTTGTCGCGGAGAGTCTTTCCGTCCGCCAAACCGAGAATTTGGCTTCAAAGACAGTATCTTCCGCGTCTAAAAAGGATAAGTATCCGGAAGATAGATTTTCTATTAAGATTAATTACCTAGCCGATACAGAAAAACGTCTGGAAGCAGCTCTCGGCAGGAAGATAACAATAAAGGATAGCTATAAAAGAGGAATTATCGAATTGGTATATTATGGCAATGACGACAGGGAAGCCTTGATTGACGCTCTGCTGGAATTTGCAAATTCAAAAGGAGGGCGAGGACAATGAAAAGGCCGGAAAACAGGTCAACAAAAAAGCCATATCCAGTAATGCCTTACCTTGTCGGACTCTTTGTAACGGTCATAGTCCTTGTTTTGCTTTCATATCTCGTGGGGCTTCGTAATAAGGATGAGCTGCACACCAATGAAATGCCGCAGAGCTATGTATCCGAATACGCTAATCTTATAATCTGACAACAGGAACATCAATTAATTTAATTTATATTATAGTTAGAGGAGAGCAGACAAAAATGCTGGACATAAAAATCATCAGAGACAACCCCGAAGAAGTTAAAACAAGACTTAAGAGCAAACTTATCGATTGCGACACCGCAATTGACCGGATAATGGTGCTCGACGGGCAGCGCCGCGAACTGATATTCAAAACCGAAAACGCAAAAAGCGAGCAGAATAGGGTCTCCAAGGAGATTCCTCAGCTTAAAAAAGCCGGTGAAGATACAACCGCGGTGATGAATCATATGAATACGCTGAAAGCGGAAATCAAGGCATTTGACGACGAACTCAAGCAGGTCGAGGACGAGTACACCGAGCTTATGCTTTCGCTTCCAAATCTTCCTGACCCCGACCTTAAACCCGGCGGAAAGGAAAACAACGCTCCTCTGCGTTTCTTCGGTTCTTCAAAAGTCATGGATTTCGAGCCGAAAAATCACGTTGACCTCTGCACCGAGCTGGGCCTGATCGACTATCCGAGAGGCACAAAGCTTGCGGGAAACGGTTACTGGATCTATCGCGGAATGGGCGCGCGTCTGGAATGGGCTCTGCTCAACTACTTTATCGAAACGCACGAGCTCGAGGGCTATGAGCTTCTGATGGTTCCGCACATGCTGAATTACGAATGCGGACTGACCGCTGGCCAGTTCCCCAAATTCAAGGACGAGGTCTATTGGATCGATGTCGCCGAGGATCAGCAGCGCCGTTTCATGCTTCCCACCGCTGAAACAGCTCTTGCGAGCATTCACAGGGACGAAATTCTGACTGAAGCTGAACTTCCCAGAAAATATATCTCCTATACCCCCTGTTTCCGACGCGAAGGCGGCTCCTACCGCGCCGAGGAGCGTGGAATGATCAGAGGGCATCAGTTCAACAAGGTTGAAATGTTCCAGGTCACGAAGCCTGAGGATTCTGACGCGGCTTTTGAGGAGCTTGTGACAAAGGCTGAATTCCTCGTGAAGAATCTCGGACTCAAGTTCCGCACGGTCAAGCTTGCGGCAGGCGACTGCTCCGCATCCATGGCAAGGACCTATGATATTGAGGTTTACATCCCCTCTATGGGCGGATACAAGGAAGTTTCCTCCGTAAGCAACGCGCGCGACTATCAGGCACGCCGCGGACAGATTCGCTTCCGCCGCGAGGAAACCGGGAAGGTAGAGTTTTGCCACACACTGAACGGCTCAGGACTTGCAACGAGCCGTGTTCTGCCCGCAATCGTCGAGCAGTTTCAGAACGCGGACGGCTCGGTTGAGGTTCCGAAAGTACTGCGCCGCTTTATGCGAGGCAAGGAAACCATCTCGAAAAAAGACATTGTCAGGGTACAAATGAAAAACCCGCTCAGCTGCGGCTAAATAAAATCCGAGGCGCATATTATCCTATTAAGATAATATGCGCCATTATGTTTTTCTAATAGAATAATAATTGTGCCGTATGATGACGGCGCAATTATAATGTGACTGACCTTTTATCTGATATGCAGGGCATAGAGCTCTTCCAAATTCATCCCGACGCGTTCTTGAAGTGTCTGGTTCAGCA
>JASDTK010000175.1:6006-6998 GCA_041891555.1 Oscillospiraceae bacterium | reverse complement strand
CAGATCTATTGCCTTGCCATAAACATCGGTATCTTTGGTATCGAAAACTGTCTGAAAATGTTCTGTCGTCTTGTCCGCATCCGGGTATTCGTTTACGTATTTACCTGTGTCGATGAAGTAATCATATTTTGCGGACAAATTGCCCTTATCGGCCTGAACTTCGAGCTTTCGCTCTGGCGCATAATACCACACCGCCACAAGATACCCGTTGACCTCCTTAAGAAACAGGACATTCCATGTCTCTTTTCCATCGCCCCATTCCGGTTTGTGGATGGAAAAAGAGAGCTTGCTCTGCTTGTCCTCAAAAGTGCAGAGTGCATCAGGCTCCGAGTAAGTGAACCCGAGCGTCGAAAGCGAAACCGCCGGCGCCGTGTAGCTGCCCAGCACGCTCTGCAAGTCGCTTGCCCTCTCATTGACATAAATATTGCCGCCCTTGGAATCAAAATCAAAGGACAGGTCTATCGCGCCGTATGAAAGACCCATTCTACCGCCTTCGGAGTCATACCAAGTGCTTTTAATCCCTTCGTCCATTTTCTGCTGAACCGCTCCAACATCCGTAAGGCTGTAGTTAAGGCCGAACTCCGCGATTTTTTTATGCAGGTTCACGTAAATGCCGTATTCGTTAAAAACAGGTTTTACGTCAAAATAATCCGCGGCGGCGGCCAGAGCTTTCAAATTGTAATTGTCGCTGAACAGCATTAGAAATGCGGCTTCCTCGGTGCTGTCCGCATATACCTGCAGATCGATATGACAGCCCTCTACATAGGGGTATCTGTCGTCGTTCGGGTCTGTTTTTCGTATGCAGCAGAGTCCGTCTCCGTCAATCGGGAATTCGCAGTAAGCGTTGCTGTTAAAGTCGCTGATAAACTTATCAACCTCGCTCTGATTCTCTATCTCCGCAAGCTTCGCCAGAAACGCGATTGCCTCATCCGGCTTTCCCTCAGCTGTCATGGACAGTAGATTATTGGAGATTGGTTTACCGAGACGAAACT
>JASDTK010000175.1:956-5996 GCA_041891555.1 Oscillospiraceae bacterium | reverse complement strand
ACATAGTTCGGCCTGCCGTTACCGATTTTCTTACTTCCGATTGAATATGCCGCAGCGTATATATTAAAATTCTCCGGAAACTGCACTGTATAAAACCGGTTAAATCCACTGCCGAATACGTCCATCGGCACATGCTTTTCCGGTTCCGGAGTCGAAGTCCGGGTCGGCTCGGTCTGCGCATCGGGCGTCTGACTTGCGATTGCGGCCTGTCCTCCGCAGCCTGCCAGCAGGGAGAAAATTGTCAGCGCTAATGTCAATAAAAACAGAAGTCTTTTCATTTTGCCTCCTTAGAATGCTCCTTTTTCAGTCCATGTTTTCACAATATTATAAAAAGGAGGAATTTAAAAGAGGAAAATGACAATTATTTGCTTTGTATGTCCTAATCCGGCTACATTTGCTATTTTTGCTTCATTGAGCCTGTTTCGATGAAGCTCTGATGCCACGACAGGGCTTTTGACAGGTCGTGCGGAGTCTGGCAGGGACCGCACAGTGCAACGGCGCCGTTATAGTAATCCCAGAGCTGCGCTCTGTAATCGGGATGGGCACAGTTTTCGACGATTTCCTTAACCCTTTCCTTCGGAGCTTTGCCGCGTAGATCGGCGTAGCCGTATTCCGTTGCGATTATATCAACGTCGTGCTCTGTCGAGTCAACATGCGGAACCATCGGTACTATGCTTGATATAGCTCCGTTTTTCGCAGTGGAGGGCGTAATAAATATGGATAGCTTTGCGCTGCGGCAAAAGTCATTCGAACCGCCGATACCGTTGAGCATTTTCGTCCCCATGGCGTTTGTGGAATTGATATTTCCATAAATATCGGCTTCGAGTGCGGTGTTCATTGCGACAAGCTCCATTGCGCTTATCTGCGCAACGCCATTTGATATCTCCAGCGGACGCAAAACGATGTGCTTTTTATAAAACTCCGTATTTCCGAATAAGGTTTCAAGTCCGGCGGGTGAAAGGTCAAATGTCGTTGTGGAAGCCTCCGATATAACTCCGCTCGTTACGAAGCTGAGCGCGCCGTCCGCCAAAACCTCGGTAAACATCTTAAGATTTCTGTAGCCTCCCTCGCTGAGTCCCTGTAGTACAGCGTTCGCGACTCCGCCGACTCCTGCCTGCAGAGTGAAATCGCGCGGAAGTCTGCCAGCGCTTATTTCCTTGTCCAAAAGGCTCAGAATCTGCCTTGCGATGTCCTGATAAACCTCGTTTGTATCCCGGAAAGATAACTTGGGCTCTTCCTCGTCTGTAATCACGATACCGACAATCTTTTCGGGGTCACAGCGGAAAACCGTCTCGCCCCTGTGCTCAAGTATACAGTCAAGCGGTCTGAGGTCGTTTGCGTATATATCGTGTATGCCCTCAATTTCTGCGGGCACGGCAAGATTCAGCTCAAGAATAATTTTTTCGGCACATTCGAAAAGAGTATTATTGATACCAAGCGAAAGCGACGGTACTATACCGCCGTCCTCGTTAATCGCGGAGCATTCGATTATGGCATAATCCATTTCCCCGAAAACCCCGTTGCGTATTTTACTCGACAACTGACCCAGATGAATATCCGAAAATGCGATATTGCCGCAGTTTATCGAGTTGTGCATCTCACGGCTCCACTGGAAGGCAGCATAACGGGCTACTGCGCCCGATTCGGTCAGTTCCTTGAGCAGACCGATACCCGCGCCCTGAATAACGCTTAGGTCGCGAACTCCTGATCTTATGAACTCAAGCGGTATAGCTTTCGGAGCACCGGTGCTGAAGCCGCTCAAACCTATTGTCATGCCGGATTTTATGTACGAGGCAGCTTTTTCCACGCTTACTATCCTATCCTCGAGCCCCGCGCACTTCATTCTTTCACAATACACGTTGTTTCACCTTGCATCTGTTTTAATTTAGTTTTTCGCAGTTTGAAAACGTCAGTCCTGCATCATAGAGCCTGTTTCAAGGTATCTCTGATGCCATGAAAGGGCCTTTGACAGGTCATGCGGCGTCTGGCAGAGCCCGCACAGTGCCACCGCCCCGTCAAAATAGTCCCGCAGCTGCTGCCTGTAGTCTGGATGCGCGCAGTTTTCGATAATCGCGGCGGCGCGCTCCTTGGGTGATTTTCCGCGCAGGTCGGCATAGCCCCATTCTGTTGCGATAACGTCGACATCGTGCTCCGTTGAGTCCACATGGGGAACCATAGGGACAATGCAGGAAATGAGTCCGCGTTTTGCAGTGGAGGGTGTCGTAAAGACGGAAATCTTCGAGTTGCGGCTGAAATCGTTGGAGCCGCCGAGCCCGTTTATCATCTGCGTGCCCATTGCGTGAGAGGAATTGACGTTTCCGTAAATGTCGGCTTCCCACGCTGTATTCATTGAAACGAGTTCGTTTGCAACTATCTGCACCACTCCGTTCGTAAGATCGACCGGACGGAGGACAAGGTGCTTTTTATAAAACTCAAGGTTATTGAACACGTCGTCAAAGAAAAGCGGCGTAATATCCAGCGCGGTGGTCGTCGCTTCCTCAATAATACCTTCTTTTATGGCGTAGAGCGCCTGGTCCGACAAAACCTCGGTATACATTTTTAGACCCTTGTAGCCCTTGTTCATAAGTCCGAGCATGACGCAGTTTGCCACAACGCCCATGCCGGACTGGAATGTGAACTGTGCCGGAAGGCGTCCCTGCTCAATTTCCTTGTCGAGCATGGATACGACGTTGCCCGCGATCTGGTTATATATCGGCGCGATATCCGGATAGAAGAGATCCGTGTCCGGAATATCCGTAACTACGATTCCCGCGACCTTGCTTGGGTCAACTTTTATAAACGGTACGCCAAGTCTGTCGGCCGGGGACTTGATAATGGTAAAAGAATCAACGCCAAAATCGTGGAAGCCCTCGACTTCGGCCGGGACGTTCAGATTCAGCTCAATAAGAATCCGGTCCGCATATTTGGCAATCGACTCCGATATACCTGCAGAAAGAGTGGGTATAAGGCTTCCGTCCTCTTCGATTTTACAGCATTCGATAATCGCGTAGTCGATTTTTCCGTAAACCCCGTTTTTAATCTTTGTAGAGAGCTGTCCCAGGTGATAGTCGGCAAATTCCATTTCTCCGGCATTAACTACATTACGGGCATTCTCGTTATAGAGAAAACCACTGAATTTTTTTAGTATACCGCTTGAGGCCATTGCGCCCAGATGCATCTCACCCCTGGCGGCGCCGTTTATCAGAGTAAGGTCGGTTGCGTGCTTGGTTTCGGCGAGGGAGCTCGGAATCGCCTTGGGATATCCGGTGCCGAAGCCACTGGTGCAAAGTGTCATGCCGGATTTGATCATCGAGGCCGCTTCCTCGGCACTCATAACAAGATCAAGCATTTCGGATGAAAGGATTCTCTCCCTGGCTTTTGCGGGAATTGTATCTGTGAGCATGCGGGTTCCTCCAAGTATTAGAATGATATACTAACTTCGTTGACTGAATGCAACGAAAAAATATACATATTATGGTAATTTGGGACGAAATTTGCCAGATTCGGTCGAATTTGCATAGCATAGGTGATATTATAACTCTTTTGATATGGAAATGGAACAGAAAAGATTTGAATTTTCGTGTCTTTTTTCTATAAGAACCTTGATTACAAACATCTCATATAAGACAATATGGCAAAAAAGATAGATAATTTTTGTGTACAAGTGTAGCCGCCTTGAAAACAAAAGTGCTTTATTTCCTTAATTCGCAGTGTTATAATCCATTTGTGGTATTATGCTTTGCTCAAAAAGCGCGCAAAAATTGGGAGATGTACGCTTTTTGAAACGGCTGTTTCCCATAACTATAAGGAGGAGAGATATGGATTACCGGAAACTATTCGAATCGGACATTTCCACCGATGCCCTCAGAGAGTGGCAGGCTAAAGGAAAAAAAGCTGTCGGAGTCATCTGCTGCCATGTGCCGGAGGAGCTTTTTTACGCCGCGGATATTATGCCCGTGCGCATGAGAGCCACGAACTGCGTTGACAGCTCTGAAGCGCAGGTCTGGATGTCAAGCTTCAGCTGCAGCTTCGCCAGGGGCATACTTCAGTATTGGCTGGAGGGTGCTTATAAGGATCTCGACGGATTTGTCACTTCAGACGGCTGCATGCAGTCCTCCCGCGTCTATGACAACGCGGCTTACATTAACAATCACGACAACACCGGCAAATATGTCCGCCAGATTGGGGCACCCAGAAAAATTTCACCAAGATCGTATCCTTTCTATAAGGCAGAGCTTCAGAGCCTCATTGAAGAGCTTGAAGCTCTCTCCGGCAGCAAGGTCACAGATGAAAAGCTGAAGGCCGCCGTTAAAAAGTACAATGAAGCCCGCGAGCTTATCGCCAAGATTTATGAGCTCCGCAAGGAAAAGGATCCCGTCATCAGCGGCACTGATTGTCTGAAGCTTACGCTCTCGGTAACAAATATGCCTATAGACGAATATGTCGAGCTTCTCGAGGCTTTCCTTGACGATGTGAAGAACATGAAGCCCATTACGGAGCACCGTGCGCGTCTCATGGTTATCGGTTCCGGACTTGACGATCCTAAGTATCTGGAGGTCATTGAAGAAAAGGGCGGTCTTGTTGTCCAGGATGCTCTGTGCTTCGGCAGCAGGGGCTTTGACAAGCCCATGGAAATCGACGATAACGACGTATTGGGCTCAATTGCAAAGTATTATCTCGACCGGCTTGTCTGCCCGAGAATGATGGACAAGCACTTTGAAATGGACGATTATATAATCGCTGCCTGCAAGAACTGGAACGTGGACGGCATTCTTTATGAGCGTATGCAGTATTGCGAGATATGGGGCGGCGAGGCCGCATACTTCCAGAACAGGCTCAAGGATGCCGGAATCCCGATTCTGACGGTTGAGCGCGAGGAACAGATGGCGAATGCAGGGCAGCTCGGAATTCGTGTCGAAGCTTTCGTTGAAATGATAGAGAAGGAGGACTAAGAAATGGCTGACGTAAAAAACCTTGAAGAACTCGTATTAAAGGGCGAGATGTCCATTACTGAGTTCGCCTGCGCGAAGATAGACGGCT